>NZ_JBEOWS010000365.1:0-9417 GCF_040296125.1 Streptomyces sp. NPDC002265
GTACGACGGACCGTCGTACCGCGCGCCGCCCCGGCCCTGTCATCCCAGCAGGCCGGTCAGCCTGAGCGTCCACACCACCGCCCCGATGACGAGGAGTCCGTCGACGGCCCAGGACCGCCCGCGGCCGGACAGGGCACGCACCAGGCACGGCAGCGCGGCCAGCCGCAGGAACAGCGCCGCCGTCGCCGGCACACCGGCCCGCAGCGGCTCCTCGCGCGGCCCCACGGTCGTCGCACCGCTGCGTACGGCGACGGCCTGCAGTCCGATCAGCAGGCCCAGCACGAGGACCGCGGACAGGGCCTCGGCCGTACGCGGCGAGGCCCACACCCGCCAGGCGAGGACGAGCTGGACGACGGCCCCCGCCAGGAACGGCAGTGACACGGCCAGGCCGTTCGCCAGGTTCTGCTGGAAGACCACCAGGTCCCCGACGGACGCGGCCACGCAGAGCAGCGCCCCGAGGCGCCGGTCCGTGAGATGCCGGCCGGAACGCGGACCCGGCGCCGCCGCGGCCGCCTCGGCGGGGAGCGCCTCAGTCGATGGAGTCATCGTCGTATCCGAGCGCCATCGGGGCGGGGCAGGCAGCGGCGGGCGCCGCGTACACCGGGTGGTGTACGGCGGCGGGCGGCCCGACCCGGAACTGGGCCATCATGTCGTGGTCCTCGTGCACCAGGTTGTGACAGTGGATCATGTAACGCCCGGTGTTCGGGCCGAACTTGACCACCATGCGCACGGTCTCGTTCTCGCCGACGTACACGGTGTCCTTGCCGCCGAGTTCCCACGGCGACGGCGCCGCGCCGTTGCGGTCGAGGATCTTGAAGTCGACCAGGTGCACATGGACCGGGTGCCACCAGCCCCCGGACTTGTTCACGAACTCCCAGATCTCGATGTCCCCGAGACCCGGATCGGCCCAGACGTACTCGTAGTTCGAGGCGATCACGTCCGACCAGGTCTTGCCGTTGACGGTCCACATGCCGTTGGTGCGGATGAACTCGAACCGGCGGGTCTTCGTCGCCATCGCGGCGGTCAGGTCCATCGCCGGAGCGTTCGGGTTCAGCACGTCCGGAATGGAGTTGCCGGACAGGTCGGTGGCATCGCCGGCGACGTCGAAGGCCATCACGTCGCCGGTGGTGTCGAAGTCCTCCGAGTTCGGCACGCCGAGGTTCTTCAGCACCACCCGCTGGCCGACCTTGTACTTGGCGAAGTCGATGATCACCTCGTAGCGTTCGGCGATGCCGTGCCGGTAGCTGGTCACCGAGCGGGGCTGCGGCATCAGGCCCGCGTCGGTGCCGATGAAGACGAACGGGTCGCCGGTGCTCAGCGCGAACTTGTAGCCCCGCGAGATCGAGCCGTTAAGGATCCGGAAGCGGTACTTGCGCCGCTCGACCTTCATCACCGGCCAGGGCCGCCCGTTGACCAGGATCACGTCACCGAAGATCCCGGAGTGGCCGCCGTCGTCGTACAGCAGCTGTCCGTCGCGGTCGAACATGGCGTCGCGGATGATCAGCGGCACGTCGTAGCGGCCGTGCGGGATCGGCAGCGACTGCTCCAGCGCGTCGGTCATCGTGTACATCGCGGCGAGGCCCATGTACGCGTTCTCGGCCGTGTGGTGCACGCCGTGGTCGTGGTACCAGAGGGTGCGCGCGTCCTGGGTGTTCGGGTAGTGGTAGTCCTTGAACTCCCCGGTGCGCGTCACGTCGCTGGCGTAGCCGTCGTACTCCGGCAGCGAAGCCGATCCGTGCAGGTGGACCGAGGTCCACGACTCGTAGCCCAGGCGCGGATGCACCCGGGGCAGCTCGTTGATGTGCCGTACGACGGCCGGCCGGCCCCGGGTGGCCCGGATCGTCGGACCGCCGAACGACCCGTCGTACGACCAGGTCTCGGTCTTCATGCCGGGCAGGATCTCGGTCATGGCACTGCGCATGGTGACGGTGTAGTAGTCGGTGGTGCTCGACCGTTTGACCGGTACGGCCTCGGGCGGCACCGCGAACGGCACGGTGAACGGCTTCGGGAACTTGCTGATCGCGATCCGGTCCGAAGCCGTCTTGGCGCTCACCACGTGTTCGAGCGGCAGGGCCAGGGCCGCCGACGCGAGGACGCCGTACTTCATCAGGTCACGCCTGGACAGGGCGTTGTCGTGCATGTGTGGGTTCACCCCCATGGTGGGCCGCCGCGACGGCGGCTCGGGCACCCTGCTCTCCCCCATGGAGTCGCGGATGCCCTGGTCTTCTGGGTTTCTCGGTACTGCCGGTTGTGCCGGTGGTGCGTGGCGGGGCTCGTGCCGTCGGCCGGTGCCCCGCCGTGAGCGGGTTGCGCACGCGTGGTTCCGTACGCGCGAACGGCTGTACGCCGGCCGTGCTCCTCGGCCGTGGGACGGCCCGCGGTGTTCCTGAATGCACCGCTGAGGAGAGGCGACCGGACGGTCGAAAGGGGCGGGCGGGCGGCCGGTGGAGGGGGTCCACCAGCCGCCCGGCCGGGGCCGGCACGGCTGTAGTAGGGGCTTCCTCCAACCGCTCCGGTCCCGGTGGACGCCCCGTCGGTCGGCGTCCGCGGGTACGGCGGACGCTCCCCGTCGAGGCGCAGGTCGGTCGGCTACCCGTTCGGGAGGGTCACCTTGTCCAGCACTCCGCCCTTGTCGGAGGAGATGTAGACCGGGCTCGGGTTCGTGACGGTGCCGAGGCCGGTGCGCAGGCGCAGGCTCCAGGTGCCGTTGACCGCGCCCGCCGCGGCCGGCTGCACGATCACGTTGGAGGCGAAGACCTGGCCGCCCGGCCCGCCGACGCGCAGCGTCAGCGACGCCCCGGGAATGGACCCGGTGCCTTCGAGCCGCAGGTCGCCGGACTTCCACTTGGCGAGCGTGATCGCGAGCTTGTCGACCGCGGGCACCGCGGGGGTGACCTCGGCCGGCGCGGAGGAGGCGCCCCTGCCGACCGCGTTCACGGCGACGACCGTCACGCTGTACTTCGTGTCGTTCTTCAGCCCGGTCAGCAGCAGGCTGGAGCCGCTGGCCCCGGCCGTGGCCGTGACGGGCGCGCCGGCGGCGGGCGTCGCGGTGATCTCGTAGCCCGTGACCGGCGAGCTGCCCGGGTCCTCGGGCGCCGTCCACCGCACGGTGGCACTGGCGTTGGAGCCCTGCACGGTCACCGCCTGCGGAGCGCCGGGCGCCCTGGTCGTGCCGAACGTGTACTTCTCCAGCCGGGCCTGCGAGGCGTTGCCGGCCGGGTCGAAGGCCACGAACCGCACGGTCCTGGGCCCGTCGGCCGCCTTCAGCTCGAACGGTCCGGTGTAGAGCGTCGCCGCCGGTCCGGTGGTGCCCGCCTCCAGCGGGTCGGAGCCGTCGAGCGTGTAGTAGATCTCCGAGCCCGGCTCGTCGGCGGTCAGGGTGACCAGGGTGTCGGCCGTGTAGACGCCGCCGGCGGGCTTCGCCGTGACGGTCGGCGGGGTGAAGTCCCCCGACAGGATGTCGCCCGGCAGCGCGGGCGGCCAGGACTCGCCGGTCTCGCCGAACGACCTGACCTCGATCCGCTTGCCCTCGACGGAGCCCGGCAGGGTCGCCGAGGTCGCGTCCGGGTCGTTGACGCGGACGCCGATCTCGCCCTGGACACCGTTCCTGCTGAGCCGGTCGACGGCGCGCACGGTGTAGCCGAGGATCGGGGCCGTACCCGGGGTCTGCTTGGGCGGGGTCCAGCTCACCAGGGTCGAGTCGCCCTCGGCGCGCACCACGACTCCGGTGGGCGAGGCCGGGCCCTGCTGCACCGCGCCGGCCGGGCAGCCGCCCATCCCGGGCCCGCCCACCTCGCCGAACTCGGAGATCGTCACGCCCTGGGTGTTGCCGTCGGAGTCCTGGTCCTGCCAGCTCGTCACTGTGTACAGGCCCTCGGCCGCGACGGCCGCCGTCTTGTCGTTCAGGAACTCGTACGTGGCGATGAAGCTGCCGTCGGCGGCCACCTGCACGCCGGAGGAGTAGCCGCCCTTCGGCGCGTTCGCCAGGGGTCCCGGCACGGCCCGCACGTCGCGCCGGGCCACGTCGGTGTCCCGCAGGGCCGGTTCGATGATCCGGTGCTCAAGGAACGTCGGGTCGACCTCGGGGCCGAGGCGCCCCTGGATCACCAGGGTGGTCGGCGTGGTCAGTGCCCCGCCGGTGACGCCGACGTCGAGGGTCGTGGCGTCGGCGGCCACGGTGCCCCCGAACTTCACCGACACGATGTCGCCGGCCCGGATGTCGGGGGTGACCTGGAGGCCGCCACCGGCCCCCCAGCACAGGCCGCCGGGGTGGTTGACCTCGATGGCCGGGTTGCCCGCCGCTATCGAGTCCGCCGAGGCCATCGTGCCGGTGGCCGAACCGATGAGCCCCACGTGCGGGCGCTGCACCTCGATGGTCACCTGCTCTCCCGCGTGCTCGGAGAAGCCGTCGATCGAGACGAAGTCCCGGTCCGGGAAGATGGTGATGTTGTCCGGGAAGGCCGGAACGGCAGCGTGGGCGGTGACCGGCGCGACCGAGGCACTGATCACCATGCCGGAGATGACGAGACCGGCGGCGGTGGCCTTCCGCCTTCCCCCGCCCCGCGCGAACTTACTCATGACGACTTCCCCTCTTTGGCCGTACCCGGACCCGGCTGCACCGGGCGGTCGGCGCCGATGAGCGGACCCCCAGCGTGTCCAACTCCGCGCCGCCCCGGCAGCCTTGTCTTGGGCACCCCCCACTCCCCAATCTGGAGGGGCCTTCGCAGCACCGGCCCGCCGGACGGAACGGCGGGTGACGGACCGCACCCGACGGGTCACGATCGACGGGCGACGGATGACGGTCCGCGGTCGAGAGGTGACGGGCGGGCCCCGCTCGGTGAACGGCGAGGCGACGGGCGGCGCTCGCTGGGCGACGGACCGCGGGCGGCGCTTGATGGACGGTGGGCGACGGGCGGCCGGCGACGCCGTCCCGTGGCGGGCCGTCCTTGACCTTGACATCGTGACAAGGTCTTCACTGTGGCCAGGGAGGTGGTCCCGATGACCATGGCGGAACAGGACACGGACGAGCCGCGAGTACTCCGCGGGCTGGCGGACGGCCGCTCGTCGGTGCGGCTGCGGGCGGCCCTGGCGATCGGCACGGACCCGGACCCCCGGTTCGTCGCCGGGCTCGTCGAACGCTGCGCGGTCGAGCCCGAGTTCCAGGTGCGCGAAATGCTGACCTGGGCGCTCACCCGGCACCCGGCGGCGACTACGGTCCCGGCACTGCTCGGGGAACTCCGCTCGCAAGGGGCACAGGCACGCAGCCAGGCGCTGCACACCCTGTCCAAGATCGGAGACCGGCAGGCATGGCCGGCGATCACCCGGGCGCTGATGTCCGACGCCGACGACGAAGTGGCCCGCAGCGCCTGGCGGGCAGCGGTCGCGCTCGTACCCGAGGACGGGGAAGCGGAGTTGGCCGGGGTGCTGGCCACACAGCTCGGCCGCGGCGGACGGGAGACACAACTGAGCCTCAGCCGTGCGCTGATCGCGCTCGGCGGGACGATGCTCCCGGCCCTGCGCGCCGCGTACGCGGATCCCGACCCCCGCGTGCGCCGGCACGCGCGTGCCACGGAGCGGCTGTGGCGCGACCCGGACGCCGGTTTCGAGTTCGCGATCGAGGAGGCGAAGCGCGTTGCGGTCCTCGGCACGAGCGGCCAGGAAGGCGGGTAGGCCGTGTTGATCGGTGACGTGGCACGACGGTCCGGGGTCAGCGCCCGGATGCTCCGGCACTACGACTCGCTCGGTCTGGTGCGCCCCACGGGGCGTACCCGGGCCGGCTATCGCGAGTACTCCGTTGAGGACATCCGGCGCATCTTCCACATCGAGAGCCTGCGGTCGCTGGGGCTGTCGCTGCGCGAGGTCGGGCGGGCGCTGGACGATCCCGGTTTCAGGCCCGCGGAGCTCGTGGACGATCTCATCCGCCAGACGCGCGAACGCATCGCGGCCGAGACGGCACTGCTCACCCGGCTGCGACGGCTCGATGCGGCGGAGCCCGCCGGCTGGGAGGAGGCCCTGCAGATCGTCGCGCTCCTCCAGGCACTGGCGTCGGAGAGCGCCGGGCACCGCCAGCGCGCGGCCCTGTCCTCGGCCGCGGAGGTCGCGGTGCCGGTGGAGGCCCTGGTCGAGGCGGTCTTGAGCGAGACGGACCCGAATGTCGCCGGAGCCCTGCGCTGGGCCCTGGCGCGCTCGGACGCCGACGCGTCCGCGCTGCTGGCACAGGGCCTCGACGCACCGGAGGCAGCCGTACGCGAGCGTGCCGTCCAGGCCCTCGCGGAGATCCCGGACGCCGGGTCGGCGGCCCTGCTGCGGGACGCCCTCGGCGGCTCCGACCTCGTGGTCCGCAGACATGCGGCTCTGGCGCTCGGGGCACGCGGAGTGGCCGAGGCCGTTCCGACGCTGGTCGACATGGCCGTCGAGGGGGTGAACGACGTCGACGCGGCGGACGCGCTGGGCCTGCTGGCCGCCCGGCCCGCGCTGGCCGACCGGATCGCGACCGCGCTCGTGGACCGCCTCGCGCACGGCCGCCTCGGACCCGCCGCACGCCGCCGGCTGACCCAGGCGCTCGCGGACATCCCGGGCAGTACGGCGTCCCGGGCCCTGACCGGCCTCACCGAGGACGAGGACCGCGCCGTCGCCCTCACCGCCACGTACATCCTCACCCTGCGCGACGCTCGCTGACGGCCACCTTTCCGGGACCGGGTGCGGGCGGGGCGTACGCCGGGGGCGGCGCCGGCGTAGGTCCGGGTCCGGGCCGCCCACCTGCGCGTTTCCGGACCCGGAGGGGCAGGATGGCCTCATGGCACAGCAGATCCTGCCCCCGTCCGAGTCCTGGCGCCGCATCGACGGCTGGCTGGCGGCACACGCGGCCTCCGACTTCGTACGCCTGGAGCCGCCGGCGACGGCGGACGAGCTGCGGCGGGCGGAGGAAGCACTCGGCACCCCGTTGCCCGGGGATCTCGCCGACTCCCTGCGGTGTCACAACGGCGTGACCGGCTGGACGACCATCCTGCCGGAACAGTCCCCGCTGGCGGTGCACGGCATCGTGGACCACTGGCAGACCTGCATGGGCGTCGCGAGGGAGAACGACGGTCTGACGCCACAGCCCTGGGAGGACGAGCCCTGGTGGCATCCGCTCTGGGTGCCCTGGGCCGAGAGTGCCGACGGCGCGGCGCAGGTGATCGACCAGCGTCCGGGCCCGGCCGCGGGGCGCCTGGGGTGGGCGGGCCATAGCGGCGGCGGCGACTTCACCGACGCCTGGCCCGATCTGGCCAGCCTGCTGCACGCGGTCGCGCAGGCGCTCCACGAGGGCACGGAGGTCCGCGGGCTGCGCCCCTATCTCACCGAGCAGGGCCGAGTGTGGTGGGACGAGGAGGGCTGCGCGGAGCTGAACGGCCGCCCGCTGACGGCCGCCCCGGTCGGGCTGCCCTGACCGTCGGCGGTTCAGCTCGGTGGTCTGGCAGCGCGGGATCGTCCGGCCACGGCGGACAGCGGACCGAGGGCCAGCAGGACCGCCAGGGCGGCGAAGCCGCCGGTGAGGGTGGTGACGGTGGCGACCGAGGCCACCAGCAGCGGGCCGCCCGCGTCGCCGAGTTCCCGGCCGAGTTCGGCCGCTCCCATGGTCTGGCCCATACGCTCCTCGGGGGTGCCGGTGGCCAGGGCGGCGAAGCCGATCGGGGTGATCAGCCCGGTGCCGGCTCCGATGACCACGGCCGCGGCCAGGACGCCGGTCAGGCCCGGCAGCGCCACACAGAGCAGTCCCGCCGCGGTGATCGCGAGTCCGGCGGTGAGACCCGTACGGGTGGTCAGGCGCCCGGCGTCCACGGCGCGGCCGGCCCAGGGCTGGACGACTGCGGCGCAGGCGGCCAGGACCGAGACGGCCGCGCCGGTCACCACGGTGCCGAGGCCGGCCGCGGCTCCCGAGACGGGCAGGAACCCGACGCCGACCGACAGCGCGGCCGTGGCGGCGGCCAGGGCCGCGGTGGGGGCGAGGAACCTGCCGTCGCCGAGCCTGCGGGCCAGGTCGACGAGGGTCTGGCGACGCCTGGGCAGCGGTGGCACGGCGGCGACGAACAGCACGGCCCACAGCGCGACGGCGGCGGCGAGGACGGCTGTGACGGTGAACAGCAGCCGCAGTCCGCCGGCTCGGACCAGCACACCGCCCAGCAGGGGGCCGAGGGTGTAGCCGAGGGACTTGAAGAAGCCGTAACTGCCGAACGCACGACCTCGTTCGGCGGCCGGTTGGAGACGGGCTACCAGCGCGGAGGCGGCCGGGGAGAACGCGGACGCGGCGGCGCCCTGCCCCAGGCGGGCGGCCCACAGCCAGCCGGGGCTGTCGGCGACCGCGTACACGGCGGAGGCCGCGGCGAAGGAGACCAGGCCGCCGAGGAGCACGGGCCTGGCACCGATCCGGTCGGCCAGCGATCCGAAGACCGGCTTGAGTACGACCTCGGCGCCGTCGTACAGGGCGAGCAGGCCGCCGAGGACGAGCAGCGAGGTCACCGCGTCGTCCGACAGGCCGCCGAGGCTGGCGGCGACGGCGTGCGCGCCGAAGGCGGTGGTGAACCCGGCGGCGTACAGCGGCCACACGGACCGTCGGGACGCGTCGAGGCGGCTGGTGCGGGGCGAAGTCGTCACGGCCGGCTCCCCGGGCTGTGGTGCGGGGCGGTGAAGACGCGTTCGGCAGGGTCCTCGCGGACCGTCGCCTCGAAGCCGGCCGCGTCCTCGGGTGCGCGTCCGGTCGCCTGGCGGGTCATGGCCTGGCCGCCCGCGGCGTTCGTGAGCCGGACGGCGCGTGCCATGCCGTCGGCGAACGCGGGCACGTCCGGCACGGTCCGGACTCCCTGGCCCAGGGAGCGGGCACCGGCCTTGCGCAACTCCCGCCGGACCGCCACGCGGCGAATGTAGCAAGTGTTGCATCCGCAGGGGTCACATACGCTTCCGCGAACCGACCGCCGCCGGGCCGCCGGCATCCCCTGCCCGACGGCCCGACGGCGGCCCCGACCCCTAAACCCCTAGGCCCCTAGGCCTCTTCCGTCAGCGGTCGTCGCCGCCGTGGCCGCCGTGGCCCCGGTCGCGGCCGGTGTCGTCACCGCCGTGGTCGTCACCCGCGTTCAGGTGGTCGTCCGTGCCGACGTGGACTCCGTGGTCGTCGCCCGGAAGGTCGTCGTCGACGGCCGTGGAGCCCCCGCGGTCGTCCCCGGGAGCGTCGTCCTGTCCGCGGGTTCCGCGCCCGCGGTCGTCCCCCGCCGTGTCGCGCCCGCCGTGGTGGTCTCCCCCGCCGCGCACCCCGTGGTCGTCGGTCCCGGTGTGCACCCCGTGGTCGTCGCCGGCCGCCAGCAGCCACACCTCACGGGCCGCCCGGATCGCCGGGAGGGTGAGGGTGGTGCGGGTCGGCGGGGGCTTGGGCGCGCCGTGGAC
>NZ_JBEOWS010000366.1:0-9378 GCF_040296125.1 Streptomyces sp. NPDC002265
ACATTTTTTTAATCATCCGCCCACCACCTATATCAACAAAACACAACACACACTCTTCCCCAACCCCACGCTCTTCCTATCTGTACCGGCGGTGGTCCTGGCCCCGGTGTGACACCGGCCCTGCACCCCCGGCCGCTCAGGCGGTGTGCCGGGCCGCGTTCGCGACGATCGCGGCCCTCAGGTGCTCGGCGAGGCCCGGCCGCATCGCGTCGTAGAAGGCCTTGAAGCGCTCGTCGGCGACGTACATCTCGGCGAGGCCCTGGTGCATGTCGTACGGGCACTCGTAGAACCAGGCGCAGATGTGCAGCCGGTGCTCCTCGGCCATGTCCATGGCGCGCTCGTCGGCCGGCGGTTCGCCGGCCGCCATCAGGGCGGCGTAGCGCTCGCTCCAGTCGGCCACCTCGGCCTTCATGCGTTTCCAGTCGTCCTTGGTGTAGCGGGCGGTACGGCGCTGCGACTCGGCGTACGCGCGCGTGCCGCCCCAGCGCTGCTCCGCCTCCTCGGCGTACTGCTCGGGGTCCTTGTCGCCGAAGACCTCGAACCGTTCCTCGGGTGTCAGGTTGATGCCCATCTCGTTCGCCTCCATGGCGTGTTCCACGGCCGCGGCCATCTTCTGCAGCTTCTCGATCCGGGCGGTCAGCAGGTCGTGCTGCCGGCGCAGGTGGGCGCGCGGGTCCGCGGCCGGGTCGTCGAGCAGGGCGGCGACCTCGTCGAGCGGAAAGCCGAGCTCCCGGTAGAACAGGATCCGCTGGAGCCGGTCGAGGTCGCCCTCGCCGTAACGCCGGTGGCCCGCGTGGCTGCGCTCGCTGGGCACGAGCAGGCCGATGTCGTCGTAGTGGTGCAGCGTGCGCACCGTGACCCCGGCGAACCCCGCGACCTGTCCCACGGAGTAGCTCACTTTCCGCTCCTTTCGTCGGTACGCGCTCCACGGTGCGTCCTCACGTGACGTGAGGTGCAAGCCCGTTCCCCGCACGGCCTGCCACCCGGCTGCCCGGCGACCGGCTGCCCGGCTGCCCGGCGACCGTCCGCCAGGGGCGCGCCCAGCCGTGCGCGCCCCTTCCCCGCACGGCGCGCGCCGCACAAAGCGCCGTGCGTACCGAGACGTGCGCCCTTCTCTGCGTGATGCGCGCTCCACAACCGCACCCCCGCACGCCCCACATGCCATGTCCGGGATGTTTGAGGTATTACGTCCGCTTATGGTGATCCCGTGGCCCAGGACTCCGCGCAGCAGGCGCCCGACACCTCTCCCGCGGCCCCGCCGCGCGCCCTGTTGCCGCTGATCCTGCCCGCTCTCGCCGTGGGTGTCGTGAGCAGCCTGCTGTTCGTCGGCGTGAGCGTCGCGGCCGAGCAGCTCCAGGGCGTCCTGTGGGAGAACCTGCCCGACTCCCTGGGCATCGGCCGCTACTCGGTGCTGTGGATCTTCGTCATGCTCTTCGCGACCGGCGTCGCGGTGGGTCTGGTGGTGTGGAAGGTCCCGGGACACGCCGGACCCGACCCGGCCACCATGGGGCTGAACGCCCCCGCGCTGCCGCCCGTCGTCCTGCCCGGCCTGCTGCTGGCGGCGGCCCTGATGCTGGCCGGCGGGCCGAGCCTCGGCCCCGAGAACCCCATCATCGCCGTCAACGTCGGGCTCGCGGTGTGGCTCGGCCGGCGGTTCCGGCCCGCACTGCCGGAGCCGCTGTGGATGGCGCTGGCGGAGGCGGCGACGCTCGGCGCCCTGTTCGGCACCCCGGTGGCCGCCGCCCTGGTCATCTCGGAGGCGCTGGCCGGACAGCGGATCAAGGGCCAGCTGTGGGACAACATCTTCGCCCCGCTGGCCGCCGCCGCGGCGGGCGCCCTGACGACCGACCTGGTCCACCAGGCGACCTTCGACCTGCATCTGCCCCCGATCGACGATCTGAACACAGGCGACGTGCTGGGGGCGATCGTCGTCGCGTCGGCGGCCGCGCTGCTCGGCATGGCCGCGGTCTACGCCTTCCCCCACCTCCACCGCGCCTTCCAGCGGCTGCGGCACCCGATGCTGATGCTTCCGGCGGGCGGGCTCGTCCTGGGCGCCCTGGGCGCCCTCGGCGGGCCGCTGACGCTCTTCAAGGGGCTGGACCAGATCGCGGAGCTGGCGCGCGATCCCGAGGGCTGGTCGGCCGGGCAGTTCGCCATGATGACCGTCGTCAAGCTGGCCGCCCTGGCCGTCGCCGCCACCTGCGGCTTCCGCGGCGGCCGGATCTTCCCCGCCGTGTTCGTGGGCACCGCCCTCGGCCTGTGCGCCCACGCCCTGGTGCCCGGTGTCCCGGCCGCCGTCGGCGTGGCGTCGGGCGTGCTGGGCATGCTCCTGGCCATCACCCGGCAGGGCTGGGTGAGCCTGTTCACCGCCGCCGTCCTGGTGGCCTCCCCGGTCATCCTCACGCTGCTGTGCATCGCCTCGCTGCCGGCCTGGCTGCTGGTGACGGGACGCCCGCAGATGCAGCTGCACAAGGACGGCACCCCGATCCGCTGAACCGTTTCCCCCGTCTGGAGGCTCATCCATGGCTCTGCACAAAGGTCCCGAGAAACAAGAACAGCGGCCGATGTCGGTCAACCCCTTCTTCGGCGAGGCGAACCCCGTCGGCGGCATGACCGAGGCGCCGCCCACGCACCGGCTCCCGGACGCCCCCCTGCCCCCGAACACGGCGTACCAGCTGGTGCACGACGAACTGATGCTGGACGGCAACTCCCGGCTGAACCTGGCCACGTTCGTCACCACCTGGATGGAGCCGCAGGCCGGGGTGCTGATGGGCGAGTGCCGGGACAAGAACATGATCGACAAGGACGAGTACCCGCGCACCGCCGAGCTGGAACGGCGCTGCGTGGCGATGCTCGCCGACCTGTGGAACGCGCCGGACCCGTCGGCCGCCGTGGGCTGTTCGACCACGGGCTCCAGCGAGGCGTGCATGCTCGCCGGGATGGCGATGAAGCGGCGCTGGGTCAAGCGCAACGCCGATCGCTACCCGGGCGCCCGCCCGAACCTCGTCATGGGCGTCAACGTCCAGGTCTGCTGGGACAAGTTCTGCAACTTCTGGGAGGTGGAGCCCCGGCTGGTCCCCATGGAGGGCGACCGCTACCACCTCGATCCGCAGGCGGCGGCCGGGCTGTGCGACGAGAACACCATCGGGGTCGTCGGCATCCTGGGCTCCACCTTCGACGGGTCCTACGAGCCCATCGCCGACCTGTGCGCGGCCCTGGACGCCCTCCAGGAGCGCACCGGCCTCGACATCCCGGTGCACGTCGACGGCGCGTCCGGCGGCATGGTGGCCCCCTTCCTCGACCCGGACCTGGTCTGGGACTTCCGCCTGCCGCGGGTGGCCTCGATCAACACCTCGGGGCACAAGTACGGGCTGGTCTACCCGGGCGTCGGCTGGGCCCTGTGGCGCGACAAGGAGGCCCTCCCCGAGGAGCTGGTCTTCCGCGTCAACTACCTGGGCGGCGACATGCCGACCTTCGCCCTGAACTTCTCCCGGCCCGGCGCCCAGGTCGTCGCGCAGTACTACACGTTCCTGCGGCTGGGCCGCGAGGGTTACCAGGCCGTGCAGCAGAGCACCCGGGACGTGGCCACCGGCCTCTCCGCGCGCGTGGCGGAGCTCGGCGACTTCCGGCTCCTGACCCACGGCGACCAACTGCCCGTCTTCGCCTTCACCACGGCCGACGACGTCAAGGCGTACGACGTCTTCGACGTCTCCCGGCGGCTGCGCGAACACGGCTGGCTGGTGCCCGCCTACACCTTCCCGCCCAACCGCGAGGACCTGTCGGTGATCCGGATCGTGTGCCGCAACGGCTTCTCGACGGACCTCGCCGAACTGTTCCTGGAGGACCTGAACCGCCTCCTGCCGGACCTGCGCCGGCAGCCGCATCCGCTGACGCGGGACAAGGACCGGGCGACCGGGTTCCATCACTGACCCGGACCGGCGGCCGGATTCCACCTCTGGCCCGGACCGGGCGACCGGGCTCCACCACAGCCCCGGGGCCCGGCGGCGGAATGGTCCCACCGCCCGGCCCGGGGCCGGCGGACTCAGCCCCAGGACGTGCCCTGCTCCTGCGCCACCAGTTCGAACGCCGTCTTCCCGTCCAGCGACTCCCGGATGATGTCGGCGTGTCCGGCGTGCCGGGCGGTCTCGCGGATCAGGTGCAGGGCCAGCCAGCGCATGGAGACCCGGCCCTCCGGAGGGAACCAGGGATCGGCGGGGAGGCCGAAGGTGTCGTCGAGGCTCGGCACCGACCGCAGGAACCGCTCCGTCTCCGCGGCGACCTCCTCCCAGTACGCGAGCTGCGTGGCCAAGGTCTCGCCGTCGGCCAGCGCGAAGCACTCGTGCCAGTTGGACTCGTCGCGCTTCACCGCGGGCGCCTCGCCCTTGGCCCGGGCGACCCAGCCCTGCTCGACCTCGGCGACGTGCTTGACCAGACCGGCCAGCGACAGCTCACTTGCACTGGGGCGGGAGTCCGCCTGCTCCTCGGTCAGCCCGAGCACCGACCGCCGGATGCCGCCGCGCTGCTCCGCCAGGAAGGAGAGCAGTGCTCCGCGCTCGTCGCCCTGCGCCTCGGCTCGCACGTGAGTGACCATGACCGGCTGCCTTTCCTCGGTGCGGCGGGGAACTCCTCCCCGCCCGACACCGACGAAGCTACGAGCCATTGCGGTCAGCTTCTGTCCTCGATACCCCGACCCGGCCGAGAAAGGCCCGGGAACCACCGGGAAGCACCAGACCCCGGAGCGGATCTCGCGATCGGGCCCTAGAAGGGAAACGTGCTGCGCCCGTGCTGCACGGAGATCCACTTCAGGGTGGTGAAGGCGTCCAGCGTGGTCTCGCCGTTCAGCCGGCCGATCCCGGAGTGCTTCTCGCCGCCGAAGGGGACGAGCGGCTCGTCGTGGATGGTGCCGTCGTTCACGTGGAACATGCCGGTGTCGACCCGCTTGGCGAAGGTGACGCCTCGCTCCACGTCGGCCGTGTGGACGGCGCCGCTCAGACCGTAGGGCGTGTCGTTGACGATGCGGATCGCCTCGTCCTCGCCGTCGAACGGGACCAGCAGGGCGACCGGGCCGAAGATCTCCTTGTGCAGGAGGGAGGAGTCGGCGGGCACGTCCGTGAGGACGGAGGGCTCCACCAGGTTGTCGGTCGTCCCACCGCGCACGAGGACCGTGGCGCCCTCGGCGACGGCCTGGTCGACGGCGGCGGAGATGGCGTGCGCCTGGAGGGAGTTGATGACCGGGCCGATGACCGTCTGCGGATCGCTCGGGTCGCCGGTCTTCAGGGTGCGCACCTTGGCGACGAACTTCTCGGTGAACTCCTCCGCGACCGAGCGGTCCACCAGGACCCGGTTGGCGGCCATGCAGACCTGCCCCTGGTCGACGTACCGGCTGAAGACGGCCGCGTCGACCGCGTAGTCGATGTCGGCGTCGTCGAGGACCACCAGGGCGCTGTTGCCGCCGAGTTCGAGGACCGTGCGCTTGAGCTGGGCGGCGCAGACGGTGGCGATGTGACGGCCGACCTTGTCGGAGCCGGTGAAGGAGATGACCTTCGGGACCGGGTGCTCGATGAAGGCGTCCCCGATCTCGGCGATGTCCGTCAGGACGACGTTCAGCAGACCGCTCGGCAGGCCCGCGTCCTCGAAGATCTTCGCGATCAGCGTGCCGCCGACGACCGGGGTGTCCTGGTGCGGCTTGAGGACGACCGCGTTGCCGAGGGCGAGCGCGGCGGCGACCGGCTTGATGGACAGCAGGAAGGGGAAGTTGAAGGGGCTGATGACGCCTACGACACCGACCGGGACGCGGTAGAGACGGTTCTCCTTGCCGTCCACCGGGGAGGGCAGCAGCCGGCCCTCGGAGCGCAGCGTCAGCTGGGCCGCCTCGCGCAGGAACTCCTTGGCGAGGTGGAGCTCGAACCGGGCCTTGAGCCGGGTGCCGCCCAGCTCGGCGGTGATCGCCTCGGTGATCTCCTGCTCGCGCTCCTCGACCAGTCCGAGCGCCCGGTCGAATATGTCCAGGCGGGCGTACGGGTTGATCTCGGCCCATGCTCTCTGGGCTCTGGCGGCCGCGCGGTAGGCCTGATCGACCTCGTCGATGGTGGCTATCGTGATCGAGGCCAGCTTCTCGCCGTCGTAGGGGTTGAAGTCGATGATGTCCCAGGAACCGGTACCGGGGCGCCACTCGCCGTCGATGTACTGCATGGCCAGGTCGGTGAAGCAGGACGACATGTGATCCTCAATCCCCTTGCCGCCGAAGCAGTCGAGGCAGACACCCGGTCAACCCCCGATCGACTGTTGGTCTGATCACACGTCATCGTACGTGCGAAGCAGGCGAGTTGGAGTGCCCGGAACGGGAAACGCAAGACCGCACGACAAGGTCGAGGGTTATCCCTACGCCGTGCCGGGACGCCCCGGGACGGCCGGAATCCGACGGCCCCGGGGCCCGTCCGGCGGACAGCCCTCAGGACAGCTGCAGAAGCCCCCGCAGCAGATCCCGGCTCTCGTCCGGACCGGGGCTGTCCTGCTGGAGTTCCTTCAGCGCGTGCTCGTACTGGGCGACGTCCTCGCGCTTGTCCAGATACAGCGCGCTGGTCAGCTGCTCCAGATAGACGACGTCCGACAGATCGGACTCGGGGAAGCTGAGGATCGTGAAGGCGCCGGACTCGCCGGAGTGCCCGCCGAGGCCGAACGGCATGATCTGGAGCCGTACGTTGGACCGCTCGGAGATCTCGATGAGGTGCTGGAGCTGGTCGCGCATGACCTCGCGGTCGCCGTAGGGGCGGCGCAGGGCGGCCTCGTCCAGGACGATGTGGAAGTCGGGGGCGTTCTCGGAGAAGAGGTACTTCTGCCGCTCCAGGCGCAGCGTCACCCGCCGTTCGACGTCGGCCTCGCTCGCGCCCTTCATACCGCGCCGCACGACCGCGCGGGCGTACGCCTCGGTCTGGAGCAGGCCGTGCACGAACTGCACCTCGTAGGCGCGGATCGCGGACGCGGCACCCTCCAGGCCCACATAGGTGGGGAACCAGCTGGGCAGCACGTCCGAGTAGCTGTGCCACCAGCCGGCGACGTTGGCCTCGCGGGCGAGGGCGACGAGCGAGGTGCGCTCCACCTCGTCCGTGATGCCGTACAGCGTCAGCAGGTCCTCGACGTCCCGCGTCTTGAAGCTCACCCGGCCCAACTCCATCCGGCTGATCTTGGACTCGGAAGCGCGGATGGAGTAGCCCGCAGCCTCGCGGGTGATCCCGCGCGACTCGCGCAGCCGCCTGAGTTGCGAGCCGAGCAGCATGCGCCGCACCACCGATCCTGGCTCTCCCGCGCTCACGTTCGCCAGCCTCCCCAACGTCCTTAGGCGCCGAAGTCTGCCACTAAAACACTCCGAGCAGTACTCGCCCGATTACAGAGATGGAAAGAAGGCAACCCATGTGCACAGGAAGGAGCAAGCAAAGGACAGACGGGCGGTAGGGACAGGCAGAGAAGATGGCGGAAAAAATGGCCAAGAAGCGGTACGGGCGGGTCCAATTCGGTCACGTGCACGTGCATCTGCCCTTGCATCTGCTGTGCGCATCCGAAACCATGGTCCCGCGCCACCGCTGCATCGCAACGACCGCGAATTCCCGGGAGTGCCTCGCATGGGGACGAATGGATCGACCATGCTCGAGCCGTTACGGCAGGGCCTTCCGCCGCTGGATCCCGCGGCCGTGTCCAGCGCCGCCTCCTGCGCCCTGCCCGCCCGTTACGAGGCGGTGCGCGAGGCCAGACGCTTCACACGCAGAACCCTCGACCAGTGGGCGATAGACGAACGCTTCGACGACGTCTGCCTGGTCGTCTCCGAACTGGTCACCAACGCCCTGCGCCACGCCCTGCCGAACGGCACCGCCTGCGACGCGGAACAGCAGCCGCCCGTGCGTCTGCACCTGATGCGCTGGACCGAGCGACTGGTGTGCGCGGTACGCGATCCCAGCCACGAGAGCCCCGCGACCCGTCCGGCGGACGACTTCTCGGCGGAGTCGGGCCGCGGCCTGTTCCTGGTGGACTCCTTCAGCGACGGCTGGGGCTGGCATCCGCTGGCGGGCACGCTCAACGGCAAAGTGGTCTGGGCGCTCTTCCATCTGCCGCCCCCGGCGGAATGACGAACCGCGGCGCTTCCTGGCGCCGCGGTTCTACGCGCGTTACGTGCGATATGCGCGTTACGGGTCCTACTTGCGTCATAGGCGTCGTAAAGGGGGCACAGCCTCGGGGCACGATCCCGGCCGCTCCCGGCCCGGACCGTCAGCCGGCGATCAGATGGTCGAACTCGCCGTCCTTGATGCCGAGCAGCATCGCCTCGATCTCGGCCCGCGTGTAGACGAGAGCGGGACCGTCCGGAAACCGCGAGTTCCGTACCGCCACATCACCGCCCGGCAGCCGGGCGAACTCCACGCAGGAGCCCTGCGAGTTGCTGTGTCGGCTCTTCTGCCAGGCCACCCCGTGCAACTGTGTGGCCGCCATGCCGTTGTACACGTCGTACCCCCCGTCAACATCGTGGTCCACAGGTCGCTCCCAGGTGGTGCACTGGCTGGTGTGGCCAATTGATGCAGTAGTCAACAGCCCTGGATCATAGCCGTGTTCATGTGCAGATGCATGGACAGATGCACGTGCACGCGGGGTGTTCTCGCGATTACAGCTTTGACGACCCCTTTACCGAAGCCGTTACGGCGTCTGCCCCGAAGCCGGCGGGGCATGCGCACGTGCACTAGAGACAGACGCGTGGCGGCGCCCCCGTGTTCCACCATCGACATGATCGTCCGATGGGCAGGATGACGGATCGGTATCGGTCCTGCGGACGGACATCGTCCGTTCCCTGGCGTAGATGTGGCGTTCCGCTTCTACGACACCGGGACCGTACGCCCTCGACGCCAGGCCCGGGCGCGCGGCGGCCGGAACCACTGGTCCCCGCGGATGACCGGGGAGTCCTCCCCCGGTGCGGGACAGGGCATCGGATCCGGCGCGGCACCGGAGTCCGCTCTTCGCCGGATGCGCGGCCGTACGGCACGAGGACACCGCTGGACGCGGGGCCCGGGTCCCCTCCGGCGGACGGGTGCGGCAACGGTACGTCGACCGGCGGTGCCGCCTCGGAGGGCGCGTCGGCGGTACGCCGCGGGACATCGTCCTCCGGCCGTGGGGGTCCCACGCTTTCGGCCACGGCGGCGGAGGTTCCACGCCAGGACGGCGGCCGAAAAGGCCCGTCCCGAAGACCCCCTGATAGCTTGCTGCGGTCCTCCCGGCCCGGGGGGCGGCCCGCGTACCCCTTTGGTGTTTACAGTGAGTTCGGCGACCTTCTCCCAACCTACGCGCGGTGGGGCGCGCGGGGTGTGCCGCCCGCCGGTTGGGCTCACCGCCCAAGGCCGC
>NZ_JBEOWS010000367.1:0-9312 GCF_040296125.1 Streptomyces sp. NPDC002265
GGGAGAAGGACACCCTGGCGCTCACTG
This sequence comes from Streptomyces sp. NPDC002265, assembly GCF_040296125.1. Classification (NCBI taxonomy): domain Bacteria; kingdom Bacillati; phylum Actinomycetota; class Actinomycetes; order Kitasatosporales; family Streptomycetaceae; genus Streptomyces; species Streptomyces sp. NPDC002265. The sequence continues at coordinate 28 of NZ_JBEOWS010000367.1, forward strand.
CGCCAGGGGCGATGCCGCGGTGCCGCGGCGGCGCGCCGTTCCCGGAAGGGCGGTGCTCAGGCCGCCCGCTGCGACTGCGGGGCCGCGGCGGCCCACTCCAGGACGAGCCGCCGGTACTCCTCGCGCTGCTCGCCGCTCAGTGTCCCGCCCGACCGGAGCCACAGGGCCCGGATCTCCTCGTTGACCTCCGCCGCCGATCGGTCGGATACGGGTTCAACACTGGTGGACATGCCGTGAAGCATACGACCCGTTGCGTGAAGGCCGTGTGAGTAATCAGGAACATATCGGACATATAAGACAGTGTTACTGATCACGTCCATCTGCCGGAACTCCGGCTGAACCCGGACCGCCGCTCATCCTCCGAGGGCGTGCCCGCATGTCGATTCGCGCCGGAAACCACCCCTTCACGTCATAATTGTGCCGCTCCCGCGGTGAACACGTTCCTCTCCTAGTGTCCTAGTGAAAGGCACGCACTCCATGACGTTCTCGCTCGGCATCGTCGGCGCCGGCCAGTTCTCCGGCCGCTTCGCCCTGCTGTTCCAGGCCCACCCCGGTATCGACGACGTCTATGTCACCGACCTGCTGCCCGAGCGGGCCGAACGGCTCGCCGCCGCCCAGCAGCTCGCGGGCACCTTCCCCTCGTACGAGGCGATGCTGGAGTCGCCGGACGTCGACGCGGTCGCGGTCTTCACCCAGCGCTGGACGCACGGCCCCCTGGTGCTCCAGGGGCTGCGGGCCGGCAAGCACGTGTACTCCGCCGTCCCGATGGCGGTCACCGTGGAGGAGATCGCGGACATCGTCGACGCGGTCCGCACCACCGGACTGACGTACATGATGGGCGAGACCAGCCAGTACCACCCGGCGACCGTGCACGCCCGCAACCGGATCGCCGAGGGCGCCTTCGGACGGCTCTTCTACGCGGAGGGCGACTACGTCCACGACATGGACCTGGGTTTCTACGACGCCTACCGCTACAGCGGGGGCGAGAACTGGAAGGCGACCGCCAGCTATCCGCCGCTGCTCTACCCGACGCACTCGGTGGGCGGGGTGCTCGGCGCCTGGCGGACGCACGCGGTGAGCGTGTCCGCGATCGGGGTGCCCGACGAGCGCCAGGACGGTGTGTTCGACAAGGAGATCAGCCAGTTCGGCAACGACCTCTCCAACGCCACCGCCCTGTTCGCCGTGGCCGGCGGCGGTTCGTTCCGTACGAACGAGTTCCGGCGGGTCGGCTACCCCTCGCACATCAGGGAGTCGCGCTTCCGCTTCTTCGGCACGGAGGCCAGCATGGAACAGCTGGCCACGGTGGCTCTGTGGCAGGACAAGAAGGGGGTGCAGGACATCAGCGACCTGCTGGAGCCCCGGCCCACCCTCGCCCCCGACGACCCGTCGATGCAGCACATCGCCCCGGAGCTGCGGGCCGCGTTCACCTCGGGCTCGGCGCCGGTGCACGACCGCTCCCGGCTGCCGCGGGTGTTCGACACCCTGCACAACGGCCACGAGGGCAGCCACCACTTCCTGGTGGACGACTTCGTGACCGCCGTCGAGAGCCGCACCCTGCCGTCCGTGAACGCGTGGGTGGCGGCCCGCTACACCCTGCCGGGCATCATCGCGCACGACTCGGCGCGGCAGGGCGGGACGCGGCTGGACATCCCGGACTTCGGGGACGCCCCCGAGGGCTGACCGGCCCGCCGGGCCGGGTGTCGTCAGGTGCCCGGCTTGCGGCCGTAGACGAAGACGTCGTCGCCGTTCTTCAGCAGCGACCAGTACTTCTTGGCGTCGGTCTTCGTCATGTTGACGCAGCCGTGCGAGCCCGGCGGGTTCCACATGCTCAGGCCGACGGAGTGGAAGGCCTGGCCGCCGTCGAAGAACTGGCTGTAGGGCATGGACACGTTGTAGATGTTGGAGACGTGGTCGATGTCGCGCCAGTAGATCTTCTTCAGGCCGGTACGGGTCTCGTAGCCGTTGCGTCCGGTGCGCACCGGGACGGGTCCGTAGACGAGCCTGGAGCCGTCCTGGATCCAGCTGAGCTGGAGCGTGAGGTTCACGCAGGCGATACGGCCCTTGTTCGTCGGGCACTTGCCGGCCGCGTTGGGCTTCTTGCCCACGGCCTTCTGCTTGTTCATCAGGTCCATCACGCCCCAGGTCACCGGCCCGGCGTAGCCGATGTTCGGCGTGATGCCGTGCTTGGTCTGGAAGGCCTGGATGGCCTTGCAGTCGGTGGCGGACTGCCTGCCGTCCACCGGACGGCCGAGGAACTTCTCCACCTGCTTCTGGTACGGGCCGGCCTGCGTCGTACAGCTCGCGGCCTGGGCCGGAGCGGCGGTGACTGCGAGTGTGAGCGGGGCCACCAGCGCGGTGATCCCGAGCGCGACGGCGCCCCGTCTGTGCATGTCCCCCATGGCGGACTCCCTCTCGTACGTCCTGCGATCTCAGTTGCCTAGACCGGCGGTACGAGAGGAAAGTTGCACGGCCGACCGCGCCGGGACACAACGGTTACACGCCAGGTCCCGCCGGACGTTTGCCGGTTGCTCCCCGATCTTCCCGGCTTCCCCTGGCCGCGTGGAAACCGGTGTGGACCGCCGTGAGGCCGCCGTCGACCGTGAGGGCGGTCCCGGTGATCCAGGCCGCGTCCCGGGAGGCGAGGAAGGCGACGGCGGCGGCGATGTCCTCGGGTTCGCCGACCCGGCCCAGCGGGTACAGCCCGCCGATCTCCTCCAGGCGGTCCTCCTGCCCCTCCCAGGCGGTGGTGCGTACGGTGCCGGGGACGACCATGTTGACCCGCACCCCACGGCCGGCGGCGTGCCCGGCGAGGGTGCGGGTCAGCGAGCCCAGGCCCGCCTTGGCGGCGCTGTAGGCGTGATTGCCGAAGTCCTGGAGGCCGTTGACCGAGCCGATGCTGACGACGGCGCCGCGCCCCGACGCCGCGAGGTGCGGCAGGGCCGCCCGGCAGCAGCGGTAGGCGCCGGTCAGGGTGAGGTCGAGGTCGCGGGCCCACGCCTCGTCGGGTTCGTCCTCGAAGCGGGCCGCGTCCGGGGTGCAGCCGTAGGCGTTGTTGACCAGGACATCGAGGGCGCCGAAGGTCTCGACGGCGTGGCCGACCGCTCGCTCCACGGAGGTGCGGTCCGCCACGTCGCAGCCGAACGCCTCGGCGCCCAGGCCCTGTTCGCGCAGTGCCGCCGCGGTCCGCTCGGCCGCGGGCAGGTCCACGTCGGTCACCAGGACCCGCGCGCCCTCCCGGGCGAGCCGCCCGGCGGTGGCAGCTCCGATGCCGCGGGCGGCGGCGGTGACGAGGACGGCGTACCCCTGGAATCGTGTGCTCTCTGATCGTGTCATGGCCTACCGATACCCGGTCACGTCCGCCGGCCTGCCCCGGTCCTGCACCTCGGTCAGATAACGCCAGGCGTCCGGGCGGCTGCCGTCGAGGTCGGTGAAGCCGTACTCCAGGGCCAGGCCGCCGCTGGAGAGGGAACGGCCGTTGAAGCGGGCCACCTCGGGGTCGGCGGCGAGGGCGGCGACGGCGCGGCCCACATAGTGCGGTGTCTCCGAGATCGCGAAGTGCGGCTCGCGGTCGAGGGCGTCACGCCAGTTGTCCTCCCGCACCCCGAAGGCGTCGAGCATGATCTCCGAGCGCATCCAGCCGGGGGTGAGCGCGACGGCGGTGGCGCCGCGGGGACCGAGTTCGTGGCCGAGGGCGAAGGCCATGCGCAGGACGGACGCCTTGGCGAGGTCGTAGAAGAGGTTGACCCGGTAGGTGTCGCGGTTGTACTCGGCGGTGCCGTCCGTCATCTCCACCACCAGACCGCCGGTCCCCTCCAGCAGCAGCGGCAGGGCGTGGTGGCTGGTGATCGCGTGGGTCTCGACGGCGAGGCGGAGCAGCGTGAGTCCGTTGTCGAGGTCGTGCTCCCAGACCGGAGTGTCCCACTCGAAGAGCTTCTCGCCGCCCCAGATGTCGTTGACGAGGACGTCGAGGCGCCCCTGTTCCCGCGCGATCCGGTCCACGAGGGTGCGGACCTGGGCCGGGACGAGATGGTCGGTGGGTACGGCGATGCCCCGGCCGCCCGCCGCGGTGACCAGGTCGGCGGTGTCCTCGATGGTCTCGGGGCGGTCGTACGCGGAGCGCCGGGCGCGGGTGCTGCGTCCGGTGACGTAGACCGTGGCGCCCGCCGCGCCGAGTTCCACCGCGATCCCGCGTCCCGCTCCGCGCGTGGCCCCCGCGACCAAGGCGACCTTGCCTGCCAGCGGTCCGGACATGTCCGACCTCCCGTACCCGTACGACCGATGTCGTCTTCGAGGGTGCCGGGTGAACCGGACATCTTCTGTCGCCTTTGGCGCGGTGTCCGTCGTCACGCCCGGCCGGTCACCCGGCCGGGCGCGAGGCGGTGCCGGTCGTTGCTCAGTGGCCGCGCGCGATCCAGTCCTCCAGGTGCGGGGCCTCGGCGCCGATGGTCGTCGGGTCGCCGTGGCCGGTGAGCACCTTGGTCTCCGGCGGCAGGGTGAGCAGGCGGTCGCGGATCGAGTCGATGATCGTCGGGAAGTGGGAGTAGGAGCGGCCGGTCGCGCCGGGGCCGCCGTGGAAGAGGGTGTCGCCGGTGAAGACCGTGGCCAGCCCGGGTTCGTACAGGCAGACCGCGCCGGGCGCGTGGCCCGGGGTGTGCAGGACGGTCAGGTCGGCGCCCGCGGTCTCGATGACCTGGCCGTCGGCCAGATGGGCGTCGGGCTCGCGGTCCGGGTGGGTCTGCTTCCACAGCGGCAGGTCGTCGGGGTGCAGCCAGATGGTGGCCCCGGTCAGGTCCGCGAGGGCGGGCGCGGCGTCGATGTGGTCGTTGTGGGCGTGGGTGCAGATGATGGCCGACAGACGGCGCTCGCCGACGGCCTCGGCGATCGCCTCGGCGTCGTGGGCGGCGTCGATGACGACGACCTCACGCTCGTCACCGACGATCCACACGTTGTTGTCGACGTCCCAGGTGCCGCCGTCGAGGGTGAACTGCCCGGAGGTGACGAGGCGTTCGATGCGTACGGTCATCAGAGCACCACCACGGAGCGCAGGACGTCGCCCTGGTGCATGCGCTCGAACGCCTTCTCCACCTCGTCGAGCTGGATGGTCTCGGTCACGAACGCCTCCAGGTCCAGGCGGCCCTGCAGATGCAGGTCGATCAGCATGGGGAAGTCCCGGGAGGGCAGGCAGTCGCCGTACCAGGAGGACTTCAGCGATCCGCCGCGGCCGAAGACGTCCAGCAGCGGCAGTTCGAGCTTCATCTCCGGGGTCGGCACCCCGACCAGGACGACCGTGCCGGCCAGGTCGCGGGCGTAGAAGGCCTGCTTGTACGTCTCGGGGCGGCCGACCGCCTCGATGACGACGTCGGCGCCGAAGCCGCCGGTCAGTTCGCGGATCGCCTCGACGGGGTCGGTTTCCTTGGAGTTGACGGTGTGGGTGGCGCCCATCGTGCGGGCGGTGGCCAGCTTGCGGTCGTCGATGTCGACGGCGATGATCTTCGCCGCGCCGGCCAGGTTCGCGCCTGCCACGGCCGCGTCCCCGACCCCGCCGCAGCCGATGACGGCGACGGTGTCGCCGCGGCCGACGTTGCCCGTGTTGAGCGCGGCGCCGAGACCCGCCATCACTCCGCAGCCCAGCAGCCCGGCGACCGCCGGGGAGACCGACGGGTCGACCTTGGTGCACTGGCCTGCCGCGACCAGGGTCTTCTCGGCGAAGGCGCCGATGCCCAGGGCCGGGGAGAGCTCCTGGCCGGTCGAGGCGAGCGTCATCTTCTGCTTCGCATTGTGGGTGTCGAAGCAGTACCAGGGCCGGCCCCGCAGACAGGCCCTGCAACGGCCGCACACCGCACGCCAGTTGAGGATCACGAAGTCCCCGGGCTCGACGTCGGTGACGCCCTCGCCGACCGACTCCACGACACCGGCCGCCTCATGGCCGAGCAGGAAGGGGAAGTCGTCGTTGATACCGCCCTGCTTGTAGTGCAGGTCGGTATGGCACACACCGCAGGCCTGGACACGCACGACGGCCTCCCCGGGCCCCGGGTCCGGCACGACGATCGTCTCGATGCGCACCGGCTCGTCCTTGCCCGGTGCGATCACGCCGCGTACTTCCTGCGCCATGGTGTTCAGCCCTTTCGTCGACGGGGATCCGTCCCGGTCCGACCCTACGCGTGACCGCTCGGTAGGGGCATGCCCCACGAGCGCCGCGCCGTCCTCCACCTTGGGCGACAGATACCCCCGGGGGTACCTCTGCTACGGTGGTAGACATACCCCCGGGGGTAATTTCCAGCGTGTTCACGACGAGAGGAGTGCTGCCGTGTACTTCGTCGACACGATCGACGTGCCGGGGCTCGGCAACCGCGGCTACCTGGCGGGCGGGGCGCAGGGCGCCGTGGCCGTCGATCCGCCCAGGGACATCGACCGGGTGCTCGCGGCCGCCGCACGGCGGGACGTGCGGGTGACGCACGTCGTCGAGACCCACGTCCACAACGACTACGTGAGCGGAGGCCCGGAGCTCGCCCGGATCACCGGCGCCGCGTATTTCGCGCCGGCCGCGGCCCGGATCGCCCAGCCGCACACACCCGTCTCGGACGGCGACGTCGTCGAGGTCGCGGACGGTCTGGTGGTGCGCGCGCTCGCCACCCCCGGCCACACCCCGCACCACACCTCGTACGTCCTGGAGGAGGCCGGAGGCGCGGTGGCCGTCTTCACCGGCGGTTCGCTGCTCATCGGCACCGTCGGCCGCCCCGACCTGGTGGAACCCCGGCTGACCGCACGGCTGGCGCGGGCCCAGTACGACTCCGCCCACCGGCTGGCCGCCGGTCTGCCGGACGACACGGCGGTCCTGCCCACCCACGGTTTCGGCAGCTTCTGCTCCGCCGCACAGGCCGAGGGCGGCGCGACGACCACCATCGGCCAGGAGCGCGCCGTGAACGAGGCGCTGGTCAAGGACGTCGACACCTTCGTCGCCGACCTGCTCGCCGGGCTGGACGACGTGCCCGCGTACTACGCGCACATGGCCCCGCTGAACACGCGGGGCCCCGCGCCGGTGGACCTCACCCCGCCGCGGCGGGCCGACGCCGAGGAGATCGCCGCCCGGCTGGCCGCCGGGGAGTGGGTGATCGACCTGCGCAACCGGGTCGCGTTCGCCACCGGGCATGTCGACGGGTCGCTGAACTTCGCGGCGGAGGGACAGCTCGCCACGTATCTCGCCTGGCTGCTGCCCTGGGGCAGGCCGGTCACCCTGCTCGCCGAGTCGGCCGGGCAGCTCGCCGCCGCCCAGCGCGAACTGGTCCGGGTCGGCATCGACCGGCCGGCCGCGGCCGCGACCGGCTCCCCCGCACAGTGGGTGCGCCCCGGCGAGCGGCCGCGCGCCTTCCCGCGGGCCGACTTCGCCGCGCTCGCGGCACGGACGGCACGCGAGGACGCCCCGGTCGTGATCCTCGACGTGCGGCGCGACTCCGAACGCGCGGCCGGGCACATCGCGGGCTCGGTGCACATACCGCTGCACCGGCTGCGCGACCGGCTCGCGGAGATACCGGACGGCACGGTGTGGGTGCACTGCGCCGGCGGTACGCGGGCCGCGATCGCGGCCTCGCTGCTCGACGCGGCGGGTCGGGACGTCGTCGCCGTCGACGACGGCTTCGACGCAGCACACGCGGCCGGGCTCCCGATGGCCCACGCCACCGCGGCCGACGCCTGTCACCGTACGGCGCCGTGACCGCGCTCGTCCTCGCCCTCGTCGCCGGTGCCGTCACCGGCGTCGCGCTGGGCGCGCTGGGCGGCGGCGGCAGCATGCTGGCCGTACCGGCCCTGATCTATCTGCTCGGTTCCACCCCGGCCGCGGCCACCACCGCGAGCCTCGTCGTCGTCTCCGTCACCTCCGTCACCGCGCTGGCCGCGCACGCGCGGACCGGCACCGTGCACTGGCGGGCCGGCGCACTGTTCGCCGCGGCGGGACTCCTGCCCGCCGCCGCGGGCGGGGCGCTCTCCACGCGGCTGCCGTCGGCCCTGCTCACCGGCGCGTTCGCGGTGATCGCCGGGATCTCCGCGCTGCGGATGCTGCGCCCCGCCGCCACGGCGCGGGACGGCGCCGCGGTACGTCCGCTGCGGGTCGCCGGAGCCGGGGCCGGGCTCGGTGCGGTGACCGGCGTACTGGGGGTGGGCGGCGGCTTCCTCGCCGTACCCGCCCTGGTGAACGTGGTCGGCCTGCGGATGCGGATGGCCGTCGGTACGAGTCTGCTGGTCATCACCGTCAACTCGCTCGCCGCGCTGGGCGCCCGCGCGGGAGCGGCGGTGAGCGTCGACTGGACGCATCTCGCGCCGTTCACCGCGGCCGCCGTGCTCGGGGCGTGGGACGGCAGGCGGCTGTCGGCCCGGCTCTCCTCGGACCTGTTGCGCCGCCTCTTCGCCTGGGCGCTGCTGCTGGTCACCGCGGTGATGCTGGCCGACGCGGTGCTGTGACCCGCTCCGGCGCCGGGAAACGGCCCCGGCGCAGGCTGACGGCTCCCTCGTGCGGGAACCGCTCCCGCGCCGGTGAACGACTCCCGTGGAAACCCCGGTGACCCGCTCCCGCGGAACAGCCGCTACGCCAGCGACAGGAACAGCTTCTCCAGCCGCGCCTTCATCTGCTCCGTCGTCTCCGCCCGGCCGTCGCCCGCGTCGGTCAGGCACTGCTGGAGACCGGTCGCGATGATCGCGAAGCCCGCCCGGTCGAGGGCGCGGGAGGCCGCCGCGAGCTGGGTGACGACGTCCTCGCAGTCGCGCCCCTCCTCGATCATCTTGATCACTCCGGAGATCTGCCCCTGCGCCCGGCGCAGCCGGTTCAGCACGGACTTGAGCTCATCGCCCTCGAACTGAAGCTCCACGACCACTCCTCTACATACCCTTGGGGGTATTTTACCTCCCCCTCGGATCTCCCCCGCCCGGATCTCTCCTGCCGGTTCAACCACCCCCGAAAGGATCGCACCGTGACCACTCCCCCCACTCCCCCCGCCCGCACCGCCCTCGACACGAGCGAGGCGCACGCCCGGCTGGCCGCGCTGACCGTCGTCGACGTACGGACGCCCGGCGAGTTCGCCTCCGGCCATCTGCCCGGCGCCCACAACATCCCGCTGGACCGCATCGGGCACGCCGTCCCCACACTGCGCGAGATCCGCGGCGAACTCCTCGTGGTCTGCGCCTCCGGGGCACGTTCCGAGAGCGCCCGGCAGGTCCTGGCCGGGCACGGCGTCCACGCCCTGTCCCTGACCGGCGGCACCCAGGGCTGGGTGCGGGCCGGCCACGAGGTGCAGC
>NZ_JBEOWS010000368.1:0-9232 GCF_040296125.1 Streptomyces sp. NPDC002265
GCCGCCGCCGTATGTGACCTCTGACGGCCCCGCCGGCAGCTAGCCGCGAGCCTTGGACAACGTACACGGCCCCCACCGCAAGCGGTGGGGCCCTTCTACAACGTGCCCGGTGAGGCACTGGCGGAGGATACGAGATTCGAACTCGTGAGGGGTTGCCCCCAACACGCTTTCCAAGCGTGCGCCCTAGGCCTCTAGGCGAATCCTCCGGTGGGAACATTACATGACCGAGAGGAGTGCTCGCGAACTCGATCCTGACCGCCGTAATCAGGTACTGTTTGCGCAGCCCCTCACGCGGCGCTATCTGACTGAACTCCCCCAGGGCCGGAAGGCAGCAAGGGTAGGTCGGCTCTGGCGGGTGCGTGGGGGGCGCTTGCGTTTGCGGGCGGGGCCGGTTGTCGGTGGGCGCCTATAACCTCGTAGATGTGTCGTCTCTCGCGCTGTACCGCCGCTATCGCCCGGAGTCTTTCGCCGAGGTCATCGGGCAGGAGCATGTCACCGACCCGCTGCAGCAGGCGCTGCGGAACAACCGGGTCAATCACGCGTACCTGTTCAGCGGGCCCCGCGGCTGCGGCAAGACGACCAGCGCGCGCATTCTGGCCCGGTGCCTGAACTGTGAGCAGGGTCCTACGCCGACCCCGTGCGGCACCTGCCAGTCCTGCCGCGACCTGGCGCGGAACGGTCCCGGGTCGATCGACGTCATCGAGATCGACGCCGCGTCGCACGGTGGTGTGGACGACGCCCGTGACCTGCGGGAGAAGGCCTTCTTCGGGCCCGCGGGAAGCCGGTACAAGATCTACATCATCGACGAGGCCCACATGGTCACGTCGGCTGGCTTCAACGCCCTGCTCAAGGTCGTCGAGGAGCCCCCGGAGCATCTGAAGTTCATCTTCGCCACCACCGAGCCCGAGAAGGTCATCGGGACGATCCGGTCGCGGACCCATCACTACCCCTTCCGGCTGGTGCCGCCCGGGACCCTTCGGGAGTACCTCGGCGAGGTGTGCCAGAAGGAGGGCATCCCGGTCGAGGACGGCGTCCTGCCGCTCGTCGTGCGGTCCGGCGCCGGATCCGTGCGTGACTCCATGTCGGTCATGGACCAGCTGCTGGCCGGCGCCCGCGCCGACGGTGTGACGTACGCCATGGCCACCTCGCTGCTCGGTTACACCGACGGCTCGCTGCTCGACTCCGTCGTCGAGGCGTTCGCCACGGGTGACGGCGCCGCCGCCTTCGAGGTCGTCGACCGCATCATCGAGGGCGGCAACGACCCGCGGCGGTTCGTCGCCGACCTGCTGGAGCGGCTGCGGGACCTGGTGATCCTGGCGGCAGTGCCGGACGCGGCGGAGAAGGGGCTGATCGACGCCCCCGTCGACGTCGTCGAGCGGATGCAGGCCCAGGCCGGGATCTTCGGTGCCGCCGAGCTCAGCCGTGCCGCCGACCTCGTCAACGAGGGCCTGACGGAGATGCGCGGCGCCAACTCGCCCCGTCTCCAGCTCGAACTCATCTGCGCGCGCGTGCTGCTGCCCGCCGCCTACGGCGACGAGCGTTCCGTGATGGCCCGCCTGGACCGCATCGAGCGGGGCGTGAACTTCTCCGCGGGCGGCGGCGCGCCCGCGATGGCGTACGTACCCGGTCCCGAGGCGCACGGGGTCGCGGTGGCGGGTGGTGCTCCGGTCCGGCCGCAGCCCGCCGACGCCGCGCCGATCCCGCCCGGCGGAGGGGTCGCGGCGGCCCGTGCCGCGGTGCGGGGTCCCGGGGCCCCGGGTGTCCCGGCGCCGGGCGCAGGGCAGCCCCAGGCCGTTCCGCAGGCATCGGCCGCCCCGCAGGCACCGGCCGCCCCGCAGCCGCCGGTCGCCGCCCAGCCCCCGGCGCCCGTCGCGGCACAGGCCGCCCCGGCCGCCCCTCCCGCCGACGTGAGCGCGCCGGCGCCCGGTGCCTGGCCCACCGCGGCTCCCGCCGGCGGCGGCCGCCGGCCGGGCGGCTGGCCCACCGCGGCTCCCGCCGGTGGCGGTGGCCGCCCGCCCGCCCCCGCCCCGTCCGCCGCCGCGCCTGCCGCACCCGCGCCCGCGGCCCCTGGCGCGGCGGCCGCCTACGCACCTCCCGCCGGTGGCCTCGACCCGCGCATGCTCTGGCCGAACATCCTGGAGGCGGTCAAGAACCGCCGCCGGTTCACCTGGATCCTGCTCAGCCAGAACGCCCATGTGTCCGGCTTCGACGGCACCACGCTCCAGCTCGGCTTCGTCAGCACCGGGGCCCGTGACAACTTCACGAGCAGCGGCAGCGAGGACGTGCTGCGGCAGGCGCTGCTCGAACAGTTCGGCGTGCAGTGGAAGGTCGAGGCGATCGTCGACGCGTCGGGCGGCGGCCCGGCGGCCTCCGCCGCGGGCGCCCCGGCCGGCTACGGCGGCGGGTACGGCCCTGGCGCGGGCGCCGGTGGATACGGCGGTGCCGGTGGGTACGGCGGCGCGGCCGCCCCCGCCGCGCAGCGCCCGGCACCCTCGCAGCCCGCCTCGCCCGCCCCGGCCCCCGCCGGCCCGGCGGCCCACTCGGCGTCGGCCCCCATGGCACAGGCCCCGATGGCCCGGCCCGCCGCCCCGGAGCCTCCCCCGGTCGCTCCCGAGGACGACATCCCCGAGGACGACGACCCCGACCTCGACGAGTCGGCCCTCTCCGGGCACGAACTGATCGTGCGGGAACTCGGAGCGACGGTCGTGGAGGAGATCTCCAACGAATAGTCCCAGGTCAGGGCCGTGACGGGCGACGGATTACCGGTCCCGTTTCGGAGGAAGCCACAAGCGGCGCGCACCCGCCGCCTCGGAAGCCCGCACAAAGTGCCCGCTCCCGGGCCGGTTAGGCTTCACCCCGTGAAGGTCCTTGTCATCGGCAGCGGCGCCCGCGAACACGCCCTGTGCCGCTCCCTGTCCCTCGACCCCGACGTCACGGCGCTGTACTGCGCCCCCGGCAATGCCGGCATCGCCGAGGTCGCCGAGCTGCACCAGGTCGACGCCCTGGACGGCGCGGCCGTGACCGCGCTGGCCGGCGAGCTCGGCGCCGAGCTGGTGGTGGTCGGCCCGGAGGCCCCGCTGGTGGCCGGTGTCGCCGACGCCGTCCGCGCGGCCGGCATCCCGGTCTTCGGTCCGTCCGGGGAGGCCGCGCAGCTGGAGGGCTCCAAGGCCTTCGCCAAGGACGTGATGGCGTGTGCGGGCGTCCCCACCGCGCGCTCCTACGTCTGCACGACCGCCGACGAGGTCGCCGAGGCCCTCGACGCCTTCGGCGCCCCCTACGTCGTCAAGGACGACGGCCTCGCCGCGGGCAAGGGCGTCGTGGTGACCTCCGACCTGGAGACGGCCAAGGCGCACGCGGCCGCCTGCGACCGGGTGGTCATCGAGGAGTTCCTCGACGGCCCCGAGGTGTCCCTCTTCGCGATCACCGACGGCGAGACGGTCGTCCCGCTCCAGCCCGCCCAGGACTTCAAGCGCGCGCTGGACGGCGACGAGGGTCCGAACACCGGCGGCATGGGCGCGTACTCCCCGCTGCCGTGGGCCGACCCGAAGCTGGTCGAGGAGGTGCTGGAGACCGTTCTCAGGCCCACCGTCGACGAGATGCGCCGCCGCGGCACGCCGTTCTCCGGTCTGCTCTACGCCGGACTCGCGATCACCGGCCGAGGCGTCCGGGTCATCGAGTTCAACGCCCGCTTCGGCGACCCCGAGACCCAGGTGGTGCTGGCCCGGCTGCGGACCCCGCTGGCCGGTGTCCTGCTGGCCTCCGCGAACGGCACCCTCGACGACCTCGCCCCGCTGCGCTGGAGCGACGACGCCGCGGTCACCGTGGTCGTCGCCTCGCACAACTACCCCGACACCCCGCGTACCGGCGACCCGATCACCGGCCTCGACGAGGTGGCCGCCCAGGACGCGCCGCACGCGTACGTCCTGCACGCGGGCACCAGGCACGACGGCGACGCCGTGGTCAGCGCGGGCGGCCGGGTGCTCTCGGTCACCGCGACCGGCACGGACCTGTCCGAGGCCCGCGACCGCGCCTATCGGGCGGTCTCCCGCATCGGACTCGACGGTTCCCAGCACCGTACGGACATCGCGGCGAAGGCGGCCCAGGGCGCGTAACCACCCCGCTGACCTCGTGTTCCGCAAAGATCGGGCCCCGGAGAGATCCGAGGCCCGATCTTTGCTTTCCGTTGCCACCTCTGACCAAAGCCATTCCATCGAGTGACCGATGCCCTATCCGGCTGACGGGGACCGGAGCCCCAACTAGGGTGCGGCGCAAGCATTCCGGCACTTGGCCCACCGGCATTGCGATGTCGGCGGCGGGTGCCACAGTGGGGGAGTGAACTTCGCCAGGACAGCCGGGACCACCGGGACAGCCAGGTCAGCAGGGAGGGGGTGAGTCCGGACGTGACCGGGATCGGTGTGGAGGTGGGCGCGCAGGCCGCGCGGACGCGGGCCCTTGCCGTGCTGCGCGTCAGAAGCCGGGCGCTGGCGGTCGCTCTGCTGCCCGCGGCCGTGGCCGTGGTGCTGCTGGCCGGCGGGTCCACCGGGCATCTGGTGGGGCGGGGCTGGGACCTCGCCCGCTGGATCGTGACGGTGTTCGCGGTTCTCGTGCTGCTCGCCGCCGCCGGCATCGGCCTGGTGGTGGCCAGGGCCCGCCCCGCCGTGAGCCCGACGGTTCCGATCGCCGAGGAGTCCGCCCCCGATCTGTACCGGCTGGTGCGCGACCTCGCCGACCGTCTGGACGTGCCCGCGCCCTCGGCCATAGCGCTCACCCCGGACTGCGACAGCTGGCTGGAGGACCGCACCCACGCGTCGCACGACCCGTCCCCGCCGGACGGGCACGACCGCGACGAGATGACCGGCCTGGGCAGGCCGCCGCGCCGCGTCGCCGCCACCGTGCTCGTCATCGGCTCCCCGTTCCTGTGGTGGATGCGGGTGGGCGAACTGCGGGCCGTCCTCGCCCCGGTCGTCGCCGGTACGGGACCGTCGGCGCACCCGGACATAGCCGCCGCCCGCCGTTTCGTACGCGGCCTGGACGCGGCGGTGGCCGTCGCCTCCACGCCCGGCCGGGTGCTGCCCCTGCGGGCGGTGTGCGCGGCCCTCGGCTGGGTGGCCAGGCTGCTGCTGCGCGGCTGCCGGGAGCACGCGACGCTGATGGAGCGGGGCGTGGCCTCGGCCGCGGCCGAGCGTGCACAGGCTGTGGACTACGGACTCAGGATCGTCGCCCAGGAGCAGGTGGGTCTGGCGTACGCGGGCTGGGACCGGCTGCTGACCCGGGTCGCGCTGCCCGCCTGGCGGATGGGCCGCTGGCCCTCCCGGCTGGACGCGGGAGTGGTGGCCGCCCTCACCGAGCTGTCCCGCCGGGACCGGCTGGCCGAGGGCTTCACCTCCCGGCTGGGCGAGCGCCCCGCCTGTGACCTGCTCGAAGAGCCCGGTCTCGTGGACGAGGCCGCCTCGCTGCTGGCCGCCAGGCTCTTCCACGGCGGTCCCGCCGAGCCCGGTCCGGACTGGGCCCCGGTGGACTGGCAGGAGTATCCGGACGAGGTCGTCGACCGCAAGTGGCGCGCGGACGCCGCCCGGCTGCACCGCGTTCTGGACGCGCTGGGCGTGCGGCGTGCCACCGACCGCACCGCGTCCCACCCCGGCGGGCCCACCCTGGCCCGGGTGCTCGACCACCTGACGGCCCCGGACCGGGCGGGCGCGGCGGACCTGCCGAAGCCCCTGCCCCAGCCCTACGCGGCGATGGCCGCCGACGCCGACGAGGACGCGCTGCAGGGCGGTACCGAGCGCAGCATGGCGCTGGCCTGCGGGCTGACCGCGGAGCTGGCCCGCGAGGAGGCCGCGGCCCCGGCGGTCCGCTCGACGGCCGCCGCCGGAGCGGCCCAGGGACCCGACGCGGCCTTCTGGGACGGCGACGCCCTCCCGCTCTTCCCGCTCCAGCCGCCCCGCACGCCCCGGGAGCTTCTTGCCGACCATGTCACCGCGATGGTCTGCTGCGCCGCGATGGACACCGCGGGCGCCGCCCCCGGTCTCGACTGGCTGGACGGCCCGTCCCTGCTGATCGACGGCATCCGTACGACCGACCTGACACCGAAGGTTCTGAGCCTCATAGAGGACGGGGACCCGGTGCCGCTGCGGACCTGGCTGGTCGAGTGCGGGATACGGCCGGAGAAGCCGGTACGGCTCGTCTGACGGACGGCGGGACGGCGGGATCTCTGCCGGAGCACCCGATTCCACTTTCGGCCAATTCGCAACGAATAGTGACAGCATCGGTGCGTAATGTGATGTGCTGGGACTGAACGCGCACTTGGCATGCGCGCCCGACATACGACAGACGGCACAGTCGTACGACTGTGCACTCGTGCAGCCGTACGCGACCGCGGCCGCACCGCGCACCGCCGTGTGTCCGGCCGGGCCCCCACCGCGCCAGGACCGCACGACGCACAGCACAGCACAGCCGCACAGCACAGCACGGCACAGCCGCACGCCGCACAGCCGCACGGCACCGCGCGAGGCGCGCCGCAGTACACCGCGCGCCGGACGCCGCACACGGCCACGGGGGAGCGAGGGAGGGGAGCCAGCATGGGGTCGGAAAAGATCCGTCGCTGGGAGTCGGGAGCACTGGCGCACGCGGTGACGGACCCCTTCGGTCAGGGCCCGGTCCCCTGGCTGCGCGGCAGCGAGACGTACTTCGACGACACCGGCCAGGTCGTCCCCTGGTACGTGGACCCGGCACCCGGCCACACCGGCCGGCGCGGCACCCCCAGGGTCCCCGCCCCCCGTCCCGCCCCGGTCGGCGGCCCGCGCGCCGCCGACGACGTGCACCGCCAGATCAAGGGCTTCATCTCCACCGGCGCGGTCGCTCCCGGCGAGGCCGTCGACTTCCATGTCACCGTCGACCCGCCGCAGGAGTTCGCGGTCGACATCTACCGCATCGGCCACTACGGCGGCGACGGCGCCGCCAAGATCACCACCAGTCCCCGGCTGTCCGGCATCGTCCAGCCGCCCCCGCTCACGGCCGACCGCACGGTCTCCTGCCACCACTGGTGGCTGTCCTGGCGGCTGCAGATCCCGCCCCACTGGAGCACGGGCGCGTACGTGGCCGTCCTCACCACCGCCGACGGCTACCGCTCCCACATCCCGTTCACGGTCCGCGACGACCACCCCAGGGACCTGCTCCTGGTCCTGCCCGACATCACCTGGCAGGCGTACAACCTCTACCCGGAGGACGGCCGCACCGGCGCCAGCCTCTACCACGCCTGGGACGGGCAGGGCCGGCTGCTCGGCGAGGCCGACGCCGCCACGACCGTCTCCTTCGACCGCCCGTACGCCGGTGCGGGCCTGCCGCTGCACGTCGGCCACGCCTACGATTTCATCCGCTGGGCCGAGCGCTACGGCTACGACCTCGCCTACGCCGACGCCAGCGACCTGCACGCCGGCCGGGTCGACCCCACCCGCTACCGGGGCCTGGTCTTCCCCGGCCACGACGAGTACTGGTCCTCGGCCATGCGCCGCAATGCCGAGCTCGCCCGGGAACAGGGCACCTCCCTCGTCTTCCTCTCCGCCAACACCATGTACTGGCAGGTGGAGCTGGGCCCCTCCCCGTCCGCCGTGCCCGACCGCCTGCTGACCTGCCGCAAGCGCAAGGGCCCCGGCAAGGCCGTGCTGTGGCGCGAGATCGACCGGCCCGAACAGCAGCTGGTCGGCATCCAGTACGCGGGCCGGGTCCCCGAGCCCCACCCCCTGATCGTCCGCAACGCCGGACACTGGCTCTGGGACGCCACCGGCGCGCGCGAGGGCGACGAACTCGACGGCCTGGTCGCGGGCGAGGCCGACCGCTACTTCCCGCGCACCCCGCTCCCCGACCACGACGAGCGCATCCTGCTCGCCCACTCCCCGTACACCGACCACGACGGCGTCCTGCGCCATCAGGAGACGTCCCTGTACCGCGCCCCGTCAGGCGCGCTGGTCTTCGCCTCGGGAACATTCGCCTGGTCACCGGCCCTGGACCGGCCGGGCCATGTCGACACCCGGGTCCAGCGGGCCACCGCGAACCTCCTGGACCGTATCTGCAAGCACGGCTGACCCGCTGTCCTGGCCTGTCCTGGAATACGGGACAATCGAGCCATTGGACAGAACCACGGGGAGGAACCGTGTCCGGATTCGTAGAAAAGCCCGAGCCGATCGAGGTTCCGGGCCTGGTGCACCTGCACACCGGCAAGGTGCGCGATCTGTACCAGAACGAGGCGGGCGACCTCGTGATGGTCGCCAGCGACCGTATGTCCGCCTATGACTGGGTGCTGCCCACCGAGATCCCGGACAAGGGCCGCGTTCTCACCCAGCTCTCCCTGTGGTGGTTCGACCAGCTCGCCGACCTGGCGCCCAATCACGTGCTGAGCACGGAGCTGCCCGCGGGCGCCCCCGCCGACTGGCGCGGCCGCACCCTGGTCTGCAAGTCCCTGGAGATGGTCCCGGTGGAGTGCGTGGCCCGCGGCTACCTCACCGGCTCGGGCCTCGCCGAGTACCAGGAGTCCCGCACGGTCTGCGGCCTCGCTCTGCCCGAGGGCCTGACCGACGGCTCCGAGCTGCCCGCCCCGATCTTCACCCCGGCCACCAAGGCTGCGGTCGGCGAGCACGACGAGAACGTGTCGTACGAGGAGGTCACCCGCCAGGTCGGTGCCGACACCGCCGCCCGGCTGCGCCAGGCCACCCTCGCGGTCTACGGACGCGCCCGCGACATCGCCCGGGACCGCGGGATCATCCTGGCGGACACGAAGTTCGAGTTCGGCTTCGAGGGCGAGACGCTGGTCCTCGCGGACGAGGTGCTCACCCCGGACTCCTCCCGCTTCTGGCCGGCCGACCAGTGGCAGCCGGGCCGCGCGCAGGCGTCGTACGACAAGCAGTTCGTGCGGGACTGGCTGACCTCCGCCGAGTCCGGCTGGGACCGCCGCGGCGAGCAGCCCCCGCCGCCGCTGCCGCAGCAGGTGGTGGACGCCACCCGCGCCAAGTACGTGGAGGCGTACGAGCGGCTGACCGGTGTCAGCTGGTGAGCGGCGCCCGGTGAACGGTGTCCGGTGCGGGCCGTCCGACGGCCGGCACCGGACGGACGGCGCCCGATGAACGAAGAAGCCCCCCGGCCGGAGCCATGGGCGTCCGAGCAGTGGGAGAGACCTCCTGCCTCGCTGGTGCGTCTGCTTCAATGGTCCTATGGCCAGCCCCCAGAAGCACTCCGCGAC
>NZ_JBEOWS010000369.1:0-9192 GCF_040296125.1 Streptomyces sp. NPDC002265
GACGCTCGGCACCGAGAAGGGATCGGTCCAGCCCTCGCCGCCCGGACGCAGCGCGTCCAGGCGGACGGCCGCGGCGGCCTCGTAGACCTCGTCGGGCACCTCGGTGGGGACCAGGTCCGCCGCCACCCGCTCGACCAGGCCGGTGTCCAGCTCGCCCGCGACGACGGCCGGATGGGCCAGCAGCCGGCGCAGGAACCCCGCGTTGGTCGGCACGCCCAGCGTGACCGTGTCCGCGAGGGCCGCGCGCAGCCGGCGCAGCGCGGTCGCGCGGTCGGGCCCGTAGGCGATGACCTTGGACAGCATCGGGTCGTAGAGGCTGCCGACCTCGGTGCCCTCGCTGAGCCCGGAGTCGGTGCGCACCCCGTCGCCCTGGGGTTCGGCCAGCCGCAGCACGGTGCCGCCGGAGGGGAGGAACCCGCGCGCGGGGTCCTCGGCGCAGATACGGGCCTCGACGGCGTGGCCGGTCAGCCGGATGCCGTCCTGGGTGAACGGCAGCGGCTCGCCCGCGGCCACCCGCAGCTGCCACTCCACCAGGTCGATGCCGGTGATCAGCTCGGTGACCGGGTGCTCCACCTGGAGGCGGGTGTTCATCTCCATGAAGTAGTACGAGGACGGGTCGCCGCCGGGGACGATGAACTCCACCGTGCCCGCGCCCCGGTAGCCGCAGGAGCGGGCGGCCTGGACGGCGGCCTCGCCCATCGCGGCGCGGGTCGCCTCGTCCAGGAGCACGCTCGGCGCCTCCTCGACGATCTTCTGGTGCCGGCGCTGGAGCGAGCACTCGCGCTCGCCCAGGTGCACCACGTTGCCGTGGGCGTCGGCCAGGACCTGGATCTCGATGTGCCGGGGCCGGTCGATCCAGCGCTCGACCAGGAGCGTGTCGTCGCCGAAGGAGGTGCGGGCCTCGCGGCGGGCGGCGGCGATCTCGTCGGCCAGCGCCGAGGTCTCGCGCACCAGCCGCATGCCCTTGCCGCCGCCGCCCGCAGACGGCTTCAGCAGCACCGGCATGCCGATCTCCCGGGCGGCCTCGGCCAGCTCGGCGTCGGTGAGCCCGCTGCCGCTGGATCCGGGTACGACCGGGACGCCGGCCGCCCGCACCGTCTCCTTGGCGCGGATCTTGTCGCCCATGAGGGAGATCGCGTCCGCCGGCGGTCCGATGAAGGCCAGGCCCGCCTCGGCGCACGCGCGGGCGAACCCGGCGTTCTCCGCGAGGAACCCGTACCCGGGGTGGACCGCCTGGGCCCCCGAGCGGGCCGCCGCCTCCAGCAGCCGCTCCACCGACAGATAGCTCTCGGCCGCGGACGGCGGGCCGATCCGTACCGCCGTGTCGGCCTCGCGCACGTGCCGGGCGTCCGCGTCGGCGTCGGAGAAGACGGCCACCGAGCGCACCCCGAGCGCGCGCAGCGTCCGGATGACGCGTACCGCGATCTCGCCCCGGTTGGCCACAAGGACTGTGTCGAACATGGTCTGTGGTCCCCTCACATCCGGAAGACGCCGAAGGCGGGCTCGGCCAGCGGCGCGCCCGCGCACGCCGTCAGGGCCAGGCCCAGCACCTGCCGGGTCTCCATCGGGTCGATCACGCCGTCGTCCCAGAGCCGGGCCGTGGCGTAGTAGGCGTTGCCCTGACGCTCGTACTGGGCGCGGATCGGGTCCTTGAAGGACTCCTCGTCCTCCAGCGGCCAGGACTCCCCGCGGGCCTCCAGCTGGTCCCGCTTGACGGTCGCGAGGACGGAGGCGGCCTGCTCGCCGCCCATCACGGAGATCTTGGCGTTGGGCCACATCCACAGGAAGCGCGGCGAGTACGCCCGTCCGCACATGGAGTAGTTGCCCGCGCCGTACGACCCGCCGACCACCACCGTCAGCTTCGGCACCCGGGTGCACGCCACCGCGGTCACCATCTTGGCGCCGTGCTTGGCGATGCCGCCCGCCTCGTAGGCCTTGCCCACCATGAAGCCGGAGATGTTCTGGAGGAACACCAGCGGGATCCCGCGCTGGTCGCACAGCTCGATGAAGTGGGCGCCCTTCTGGGCGGACTCGGAGAACAGGATGCCGTTGTTGGCGACGATCCCGACCGGGTGGCCGTGGATCCGGGCGAAGCCGGTGACCAGGGTCTGGCCGAACTCGGACTTGAACTCGGCGAACCGCGACCCGTCGACCACGCGCGCGATGACCTCGCGGACGTCGTAGGGGGTGCGGGAGTCGACCGGCACGGCGCCGTACAGCCCGGCGGGGTCCACCTTCGGCTCGACCGGGGTGGTGACCTCCCAGGGCAGCGGGCCGCGCGCGGGCAGGGTGGCGGCGATGTTCCGCACGATCCGCAGCGCGTGGGCGTCGTCCTCGGCGAGGTGGTCGGTCACGCCCGACACCCGCGAGTGGACCTCGCCGCCGCCGAGCTCCTCGGCGGTGACGACCTCTCCGGTGGCCGCCTTCACCAGCGGCGGGCCGCCCAGGAAGATCGTGCCCTGGTCGCGCACGATCACGGCCTCGTCGCTCATCGCGGGCACGTACGCCCCGCCGGCCGTGCACGAGCCGAGCACGGCGGCGATCTGCGGGATCCCGGCGCCGGACATCCGGGCCTGGTTGAAGAAGATCCGCCCGAAGTGCTCGCGGTCGGGGAAGACGTCGTCCTGCATGGGCAGGAAGGCGCCCCCGGAGTCCACGAGGTAGATGCACGGCAGACGGTTCTCCAGCGCCACCTCCTGCGCGCGCAGGTGCTTCTTCACCGTCATCGGGTAGTAGGTGCCGCCCTTGACGGTGGCGTCGTTGGCGACGACCACGCACAGCCGGCCGCTGACCCGCCCGATCCCGGCGATCACGCCGGCGGCCGGGGCCTGTCCCTCGTACATCCCGTCGGCGGCCAGCGGGGCCAGCTCCAGGAACGGCGAGCCGGGGTCCAGGAGGGCGTCCACCCGGTCCCTCGGCAGCAGCTTCCCGCGTGCGGTGTGCCTGGCCCGCGCCTTCTCACCGCCCCCCAGCCGGGCCTCGGCCAGTTTCGCGCGCAGCTCTTCCACGAGGGCGCGGTGCGCGTCCTCGTTGGCCCGCCAGGCCTCCGACGCGGGATCGGCCGCGCTCGTCAGCTCCGGTGCCTCTTGCATCCTGCGGTCCCCTCACCCAGCGATCGACTGTTAATGAGCGTTAACCATTTCCTTCAGGTTAACGACCGCTAACCCCGCTGTCTAGAATTGCTTCCATGGCCACCAGAACCGACGCCCCCACCCGGCGCGAGCAGATCCTCAAGGAGGCCGCGCGGCTGTTCGCCGAGCGCGGCTTCCACGGTGTCGGAGTCGACGAGATAGGTGCCGCGGTCGGCATCAGCGGTCCCGGGCTCTACCGCCACTTCCCGGGCAAGGACGCGATGCTCGCGGAGCTGCTGGTGGGGATCAGCGGCCAGCTGCTGACCGGCGCCCGCCGGCGCCTGGAGGAGGCGGACGGCGGGTCCGCCGAGGCCGTCCTCGACTCGCTCATCGAGGGGCACATCGACTTCGCGCTCGACGACCGCCCGCTCATCACCCTGCACGACCGCGAGCTGGACCGGCTGCGCGACAGCGACCGCAAGCTGGTGCGCCAGCTCCAGCGGCAGTACGTCGAGCTCTGGGTCGGGCTGGTCCGCGAGGTCTATCCGGCGCTGGCCGAGCCGGCTGCCCGCTCGGCGGTGCACTCGGTCTTCGGCCTGCTGAACTCCACCCCCCACCTCGGCCGCCCGGGGTCCCTGCCGGGGCGCGCGGTGACGGCGCGGCTGCTGCACCGGATGGCGCGCGGCGCGCTGGGGGCGGCGGCGGGGCCCGAGGAGGCGGAGCACCCCGCGCGGGCGTGACGAGCGTTACGGCCGATCCCCTCGACTCCTGTCGCTACCGGCCGGTACGGTTGATCTGAGCAAGCGCTTAGACAGCCGACGACGGCAAAGACCTGGAGGTGGCGGCGTGCGCCGTACGGTGTTCAACGAGGATCACGAGGCGTTCCGGGAGACCCTGCGCGCCTTCATCGAGGCCGAGGTCGTCCCGGTGTACGACGAGTGGTTCGCGGCCGGCCAGGCGCCCCGCGACTTCTACCACAAGCTCGGCGAGCTGGGCGTCTTCGGCATCCGCGTGGACGAGGAGTACGGCGGCGCCGGCATCGACTCGTACAAGTTCGAGGCCGTCGTGTACGAGGAGACCGCCCGCGCGGGCATCACCTTCGGCGGCTCCGGCGTGCACGTGCTGCTCGGCCTGCCCTACATCAAGCTGCTCGCCACCGACGAGCAGAAGAAGCGCTACCTCCCGAAGTTCGCCACCGGCGAGGAGATGTGGGCCATCGCGATGACCGAGCCGGGCACCGGCTCCGACCTCGCGGGCATGAAGACCACCGCCAAGCTCTCCGAGGACGGCACGCACTACGTCCTCAACGGCGCCAAGACCTTCATCACCGGCGGTGTGCACGCCGACCGCATGATCGTCTGTGCCCGTACCTCCGCGCCCACCGCCGAGGACCGCCGGCACGGCATCTCCCTGTTCGTGGTGGACACCAAGGCCGAGGGCTACTCCATCGGCCGCAAGCTGGACAAGCTGGGCCTGAAGACCTCCGACACCGCCGAGCTGGCGTTCGTCGACGTCAAGGTCCCCGTCGAGGACCTCCTCGGCGAGGAGAACAAGGGCTTCTACTACCTCGGCCACAACCTCGCCTCCGAGCGCTGGGGCATCGCCTTCGGCGCCTACGCGCAGGCCAAGGCCGCCGTCCGGTTCGCCAAGGACTACGTCAAGGAGCGGACCGTCTTCGGCCAGACCGTGGCGTCCTTCCAGAACACCAAGTTCGAACTGGCCGCCTGCCAGGCCGAGGTGGACGCGGCCGAGGCCGTCGTCGACCGCGCCACGGAGGCCCTCGACGCCGGTGAGCTGACCCCCGCCGAGGCCGCCAGCGCCAAGCTGTTCGCCACCGAGGTCGCGCACCGCGTCATCGACCGCTGCCTCCAGCTGCACGGCGGCTACGGCTTCATGAACGAGTACCCGATCGCCCGCCTGTACGCCGACAACCGCGTCAACCGCATCTACGGCGGCACCAGCGAGATCATGAAGTCGATCATCGCCAAGGACATGGGTCTGTAGGACCCGCGCACATACCCGCGCAATCTTCCCGCCGGTAGAAATGGCTGCATGAGTCAGGCACTTCAGTCCCTCCTCGATCTGCTCGACCTCGAGCAGATCGAGGAGAACATCTTCCGCGGCCAGTCCCGGTCCGCCGTCGTCCCGCGCGTCTTCGGCGGGCAGGTCGCGGCCCAGGCGCTGGTCGCCGCCGGGCGGACGGTCCCCCCGGACCGCCTCGCCCACTCCCTGCACGCGTACTTCCTGCGGATGGGCGACCCGGGCGCGCCCATCGTCTACAACGTCGACCGCATCCGCGACGGCGCCTCGTTCACCACCCGCCGGGTCGTCGCCGTCCAGCACGGCAAGCCGATCTTCGGCCTGTCGGCGTCCTTCCAGACGTACGAGGACGGACTCGACCACCAGGCCCCGATGCCTCCCGCGCCCGACCCCGCCACGCTGCCCACCTCCCAGGAGCGGCTGCGCGGCTACGACCACCTCGACGCCGAGGTGGTGGAGCGGTTCCTGGAGGCGCGCGAGGCGATCGACCTGCGCTACGTGGACGAACCGCCCTACGGGAAGTTCGGCGAGCCGCGCGAGCCGCACTCCCAGGTGTGGTTCCGCACCAACGGCAAGCTCGACGACGACCCCATGCTGCACGTCGTCCTCGCCACCTACGTCTCCGACATGACGCTCCTCGACTCCGTCCTGCTCGCGCACGGCCGCGGCGGCTGGGCGGTGGGTGACGTCGTCGGGGCCTCCCTCGACCACGCCATGTGGTTCCACCGCCCCTTCCGCGCCGACGAATGGCTCCTGTACGACCAGGAGTCGCCGTCCGCGTACGGCGGCCGCGGCCTCGGCCAGGCCCGGATCTACACCCAGGACGGCCGGCTGGCCATCTCGGTGATCCAGGAAGGCGTGGTCCGCGTCCCTCGGCAACACTGAGGGGCATGACCGAGGGGAAAGCAGCACCGGCGCACGACGACGGCGCCGAGAGCGTCTTCACGGTGATCGTCGCCGCGCTCGCCAATCTCGGGGTCGCGCTCGCCAAGGCGGTCGCCGGCGTGATCAGCGGCTCCAGCGCGATGCTCTCCGAGGCGGCGCACTCGGTGGCCGACACGGTCACCGAGGTGCTGCTGCTGACCGCCCTCAAACGCAGCGGGAAACCGGCCGACGAGGACCATCCCCTCGGCTACGGCGCCGAGCGCTACATCTGGGCGATGCTGGCCGCCGTCGCCACCTTCGTCGGCGGCGCCGTCTTCTCGTTCTACGACGGCATCCACACCCTGGTCGCCGGCGAGAACCTCGGCGACCCGCTCGTCTCCTACGTCGTCCTCGGCGTCGCCTTCCTGCTGGAGGGCTTCTCCCTGCGCACCGGCGTGCGGCAGGCCCGCGGCGAGGCGGACCGCTCCGGGATCCCCTTCAGGCGCTATCTGCGCCGGACCCCCGACACCGCCGTGAAGGCGGTCGTCCTGGAGGACTCCGCCGCGCTCGTCGGCCTCGTGCTCGCGGCCGGCGGGCTGCTCGGCGGGCAGCTCACGGGCTCCGGCGTCTGGGACGGCGTCGCGTCCGTCCTCATCGGCCTGCTCCTGCTGTGCGTCGCCTGGATCCTGGGCCGCTCCAACGCCGAACTCCTCATCGGCCGGCCGCTGCCCGAGCCCGTGCGCCTGCGCATCCGCGAGGAGCTGCTGGAGATCGAACACATCGAGGCCGTACTGGAACTGACGACCCTGGTGCAGGGGCCGCGGGAGGCCCTGGTCGCCGCCAAGGTCGACTTCCGGGACGCGTCGAGCGCGGCCCAGATCGAGCGGGCCTGCGAGCGGGCCGAGCAGCGGCTGCGGGCGGCCTTCCCGGTGGTGAGCCGGGTGTATCTGGACCCGACGCCCGGCCCCGGGCGACGGGTCGTCGCCCGAGGTGACGAGTCGCGGGTGCAGGACTAGGCTCGTTTATTGAACGCCGCAGGACACGGCACGACCGGCCGAGGCGGTTTTCCGGCAGGACGGCCCGCGTCCGCGGCGACGCGCGCGTGAAACCCGTACCGGACGAGCCCCTTACGACCCGAAGGCGTCGGCGGCCGCGTGCGTACCTCTCCTGAATACGCGGTGATCCCGAGACCGCGCCGCAGTGCTTCGCCCCTGTGGCCGCGGCCATCAGCCTCGCGTGTTCCTCCCGGGACCGCGAGAAACGATGGAACGAGGTTTTCCATGCAAGCCCAACGTGTGAGGCGTCTGTTCGCGACGTCCGCCGCCGGTCTGCTTCTGGCCGGTGGTGCCGCGATCGGTGCGGCGGGTACCGCCTCGGCGGCCACCCCGAGCCACGCTCCCGGCCAGGCCTCCAGCCAGGCTCCCAGCCACAACCGCTACTGCTACGACTACGCCCGCTACGGCCGCTGGTGGAACAACGGCAACTGCGACTACAGCTTCGGCTACAGCGGCTGGAACAACTGGAACAACTGGAACGGCTGGAACAACTGGAACAACTGGAACAACTGGAACGGCTACGGGAACTGGGGCAACTGGAACGGCTACAACAACTGGGGCAACGGTTACGGAGGCTGGTGAAGCTACGGCTGAGCGCACCGGTGCGATCCGGTGAACGCGCGATGCGCGGCCCCGTTCCCCGGGACCGCGCATCGCGGCCTCGCACGGACGTCGCACGGCCTTCCGCGGGGCCGGCGGCCCGCACCGGACCACCCCGCCCCCGGCTCAGGCCAGTCCGGCCTCCGCCAGCAGGTACGCCGTCATCGGGTCGTAGTAGCGCGGGCTGAGGACATGGTCGTCCAGCGGCACCGCCACCTGGAGGGTGCCCTCCGCCTCGGCGAGGAAGAGCGCCGGGTCGTTGCAGTCGGCGTAGCCGACGGAGTCGATGCCGTGCTGCCCCGCGTAGCCCGCCCAGCCGTGGTCGGCGACCACCAGATCGGGCAGCGGACGCTCCTCGCGCTCCAGCGCGGTGAGGATCGCGCGCATCGGCTCCCCGGAGTGGGTGTGCCACAGCGTGGCGCCGTGCTCCAGCACCGCCACGTCCGCGAACTGCATGATGTAGCCCTCGTCGGTCTGCAACAGGTCCGGGACGACGACGATCTCGCAGCCCGCGGCCCGCAGCGCGGCGGCCGTGGCCCGGTGCACGTCGAGCAGACCGCCCGGATGACCGGTGGCGAGCAGCACCCGCTGCCGCCCCTCGGCCGCCTTGCGCAGCCGGCCCGCCAGCCGCTCCAGGGCGGCGACGGTCAGCTCGGGATCGATGGTGTCCTGGCCGTACCGGTACGCGTCGTCGTCGTTGACGCCCACCCGCTCCGCCATCACCGCGAGCACGTCCTGCTCGTCGCTCCAGCGGTCGCCGAGCTCCAGCCCGAGCCAGTAGTTGCGGTCGCCGTTGGCCAGCTTGCGGTAGTGGGAGAGGTTGTTCTCGCGGGGGGTGGCGACGTCGCCCGCGATGCGCGTCCGTACGAGGTGGTCGACGAGTTCGGCGCGGCTGGGTGTCCCGGGTATCGGCATGGTCCCCATTGTGAGGCAGCGGGCCGGGTGCGCACCTGACGTCCCGCACGCTGGGACACGCGTCACTCACCAGGGCCCCTGCCGGTCCGTCACGGCCCGTGCGTCATCGCTGTTTCAGCGCGAACCACAGCTCCATCCGTACGTCCGGGTCGTCCAGATCCGCGTCCAGCAGCGCCGCGCACCGGGCGATCCGCTGCCGCACGGTGTTGCGGTGCACCGCGAGGGCCACCGCCGTACGGTCCCAACTGCCGTGCAGGGACAGCCAGGTGCGCAGGGTCTCGGTGAGGGCGGGGGTGCCGG
Source organism: Streptomyces sp. NPDC002265 (assembly GCF_040296125.1). Classification (NCBI taxonomy): domain Bacteria; kingdom Bacillati; phylum Actinomycetota; class Actinomycetes; order Kitasatosporales; family Streptomycetaceae; genus Streptomyces; species Streptomyces sp. NPDC002265. The sequence goes on from NZ_JBEOWS010000369.1 coordinate 8,846, forward strand.
CGACCGGCGCCAGCAGGGCGCGGGCGTGGGCGGCCGCCTCGTCGTGCGGGACCAGCTCCGCGAGCCCGGGGCGGTCGCCGTGGCGCACCAGCGGGACGCGGGTGGCCCGCGCGCGGGCCAGGGCACGGGCCGCCTGGACGTCGGCGGCCGGCCAGTCGCGCGCGGCGGCGGGCGCGCTCACGCCCAGCGTCCAGCCGGGCTGCCCGGCCGGTTCCCGGTCCTCGGGCACCAGGACCCGCACCAGGCCGTCGGCGAGATCGACCAGCGCGGAACCGCGCAGGCCGGCGGCGAGGCCCAGAAGCTGCGGTAGTAGGCCTTGCGGTAGTAGTAGCAGGTCAGCCGGAAGC
>NZ_JBEOWS010000370.1:0-9131 GCF_040296125.1 Streptomyces sp. NPDC002265
GGACCGGGGCCACCCCCTTTTTCGCGTGCCGTTTTCGTCGGCCGGCGGCGGCGGTTGCGCCGGTCGTGTTCGCGGCCGTGACGCACTCGCGGAGTGTCGCGTTATGAACGCTTATGCCTGATCCATCAGTATGTGCGCGCAATCGTCGTTTCGTGTGTGCAGGGTGGAGAGGGGCTCCCAGGATGAGCAGCGCATCGGTGTCGCCGTACGGTTTCGTGACCGTACGGCGGCGCGGTTACCGTCCCGAACAGGTCGATGCGCAGGCCGCCGCGCTCTCCCGCGCCCGCGACGCCGCCTGGGAACGCGCCGCCCGGCTCACCGTGCTGGCCAAGGAGATGGAGGCGCAGGCGGCCGGGCTGCGCGAGACGGTCGCGCGGCTCGCCCCGCAGACGTACGAGGCGCTCGGGGAGCGCGCGCAGTCGTTGTTGCGGCTCGCGCGGGACGAGGCGGCGGCGGTCCGGGAGCACGCCCGTGAGCAGGCGGGGGAGCAGGCCGCGCGGGCCGAGTCCGACGCCCTGGAGGCGGGCCGGGCGGCGCGGGAGCACGCGGACGAGGTGGGTGCGCAGGCGGAGGAGTCCGTCCGGCAGCTGCTGCTCACGGCACGCGCCGAGGCCGACGAGATCCGGATCGCCACCCGGCGCGAGGTGAAGCGGTCCCGCGGCGAGGTCCTGTCGGCGCTGCGGGAGGTGCGTACGCGCACCGCCGCGATGCGTGCCGCACAGGCGAAGGAGCAGGCCGAGCAGTGGGCGCAGGAGGAGCGCGCGGCGCTCGCGCGCGCGGACGCGCTCGACGCGCACCAGGCCGGTCTGGTCGCGCGTGCCGAGGCGGCCCTCGCCGAGGCGAGGCGGGCGTTCGCCGACGCCGAGCAGTCGGCGGCCCGCCGGCAGGAGGAGGCGCAGGAACAGACGACCGGACTGCTGGCGCGGGCCCGGGCGCAGGCGGAGGGGATCAGCCGGGACACGGAGCAGGTGCTGCGCGAGCACGGGGAGCAGTGGGACGAGGTCCGGGCCCACATGGACCATGTGCGCAGCCGCCTCAGCGCCCTGACGGGCCGCACGGCGCCGGCGGAGCAGGCACCCTGACGGGCGCGCCGGTGGAGCGGCCCGCCCGGACGGGCCGGGCGCCGGTGGAGCGGTCCGCCCAGGCGGGCGGGGTGCGGGATGGGGTGGCCGCCCGGAGGGGCCGTGGCCGGGTGCGGACGGGGTGGACGTCCGGGCAGGCCGGGCGCCGTCGGAGTGGCCGCCCGGACGGGCCGGGTGCGGCGGGAGCCGGCGGCAGCGCGGCGGGAGCAGGTGGGAGCCCGGGCTCGGGGCGGGCTCACCTCCCCCCGGGCGGTGCTCCCGGCTCCCCGGGTGCCGCTTCCGTGCCGCCGCGGGCCGCTCCTGCCAGGATCCACGCCTCCACCGCCTCATACTGGCGGCGTTGCTCCTCCGCCTGCCGGCGGCCCGAGGCGAGGGTGCCGAGCCAGCCGAGGGCGAAGCCCAGCGGGATGGTGACCAGGCCGGTGGTGGTGAACGGGAACCAGTTGAAGTCGGCCTCGGGGAAGGCGGAGGCGGGCGAGCCCGACACCAGGTTGGTGCCCGGCATCAGCACCAGGACCGCGAGGGAGCCGCCGATGAGGGTCCACAGCAGGCCGGTTCGGGTGTAGCGGCGCCAGAAGAGGCTGTAGACGAGGGCGGGGGCGAGCGCGGAGGCGCCCAGGCAGAAGGAGAGGGTGGCCAGCGGCTGGAGGCTGCGGTGCTGGACCTGGGTGGCCAGCAGGACCGCGGGGAGCCCGACGGCCAGGGCCGACAGGCGGGCCAGCAGCATCTCGCGGCGCGGCGTCAACTTCCGCCCGCGGGTGGCGAAGACGTCGTGGGCGAGGGAGTCGGCGCAGGCGAGGATCATTCCGGCGACGGAGGCGAGCAGGGTGAGGAAGAGCGCCGTGGTGACGGTGGTGAACAGCAGGGTCTCGGCCGTCGACACGTCGGGGCCGAAGGCGGCGCGCGAGCCCAGCAGGTAGGCCGTGTTGCCCTGGGGGTCCTCCCGGGCTATCGCCTCCCGGCCGATCAGCGCGGTGGCGCCGACGCCGACGACCGTGATGACGAGGACGAACAGGCCCACCGCGGACACCGCCCAGGACAGCGAGCGGCGCACCTGCCGGGCGCCGGCGGCGGTGTACATACGCATGGTGATGTGCGGCAGGCAGGCGCCGCCGAGCACCACCGACAGCTGGGACGTGATCATGTCGATGCGTGGGTACGGGCTGTCCGCGAACTCGAGGCCGGAGCGCAGGAAGGCGGCGCCGACCCCGCTCTGCGCGGCGGCCGTGGCGAAGAGGGTGCCCGGGTTCCAGTCGAAACGGCGCAGGATCAGTACGGCGACCACGGCGCCCGAGCCGAGCAGTGTCACGATCTTCAGGATCTGGATCAGTGCGGTGCCCTTCATGCCGCCGATGGCCGCGTAGCTGATCATCAGGGCGCCCATGACCAGGACGCAGGCCGTCTTCAGCGAGTCGCCGGAGAAGCCGAGGATGAAGGCGAGGAGCTGGCCGGTGCCCGCGAGCTGCACCAGCATCAGCGGCAGCAGCGCGGCGAGGGTGACCGCGCAGGCGGCGATGCGTACGGCACGTCCGGGCATCCGGCGGGCGAGGGCGTCGCCCATGGTGAACCGGCCCGCGTTGCGCAGGGGTTCGGCCAGCAGGAACATCAGCAGCATCAGGGACAGTGCGGTGCTGAGGGCGAGGACGATCCCGTCGTAGCCGCACAGGGCGATCACGCCTCCGGTGCCCAGGACGGTCGCGGCGGAGATGTAGTCACCGGCGATCGCGAGGCCGTTGCGCAGCGGGGAGAGGGATCCGCCGGTGTAGAACGCGTCGAGGTCGTCGTGGTCGGGGCCGGTGATCACGCACAGCAGCAGGGTGAGGGTGGCCACGGTCGTGAAGGCGATCAGGGACATGGTCTGCGCGCTGTCGCTGAACCCGGTCATCGGCCGGCTCCTCGCCTGGCGTCCAGTTCGGCCAGGGTGCGGATGCGGTCGGCGAGAGGGTCGACACGGCGGCGGGCGGTGTGTTCGTAGAGCGCGACGGCCAGCCAGGTGACGGGGAGCTGGAGCAGGGCGAGCAGCAGGCCGATGGGCAGGCCGTCGGCGGGCATGCGGGTCATGAAGGACGGGGCCAGGGCGGACAGCAGCAGGAAGAGGGTGAAGTAGCCGAGTGCGGTGAGGGTGGCCACGCGGCGCTGCCTGCGGTAGGCGCCGCGCAGGATCCGCAGGTCGCTGTGGCGTCCGAGGGATTCGCGGTGCGGGCGGCGGCGTGGTGCGGGCTCCGGTGGCGGTTTCGGTTGCCAGGGGTAGGTGGGGGACGGCGGCTGTTCCGGGTGCGGCCGGGCGTGGGGGTGGGCGTGCGGGTGCGACGGGAACGGGTCGTGGCTCATCCCGGGCTCCTTGCGTGGCTCGGGTCCGTGGCGGCGGACCGCAGGGAGGTGGGGTGCGGGTCGGGGGGTGGGGGTGCGGGTCACGCACGCTACTCGGGCCGTTGACCGGTGTGGGGGCTTTTCGCCGAACTGGGCGGTAGGTACGCGCTTGCCTGACCGACCTGCGGTGTTGTGCGCGGTGTTACCGCCGGTGACAGTGCGGGGATGACGGTGCGGTGACGGATGCCGGTGACAGTGCGGTGGTGTCGATGCGGTGGCGGATGCCGGTGCGGTGCCGTGGTGCCGATGCCGTGGTGTCGGTGCGGCGGGCTCAGTCGGCCGGGTCCCGCAGCACCGGGAAGCGGCGCGGTGCGACGAACAGCAGCACCAGGAGGGCGAGTGCGGCGGCGCAGGACGCGCCGAGGTACACCGCGTGCACGGCGTCCGCGACGGCCCGCCGGGTGGCCTCCGGCACGGTGCCCCCGTCCAGGCCGCGGGTGACGGAGTCCAGGTCGCCCGCGCCGCCCAGGCGGGCGGCGAGCACCCCGTTGGCGACCGCGCCGAACACCGACGCGCCGATCGTCTGCCCGGTCTGGCGGCAGAAGAGGACGGAGGCGGTGGTCGTGCCGCGTTCCGCCCAGCCGACCGTCGACTGCACGCCGACGATGAGGGGCAGCTGGAACAGGCCCAGGGCGGCGCCGAGCAGCAGCATCAGCAGGGCCGGCTGCCAGGCCGCGCCGGGGTAGGGCAGGAAGGGGAACGCGAGCAGGATCACCGCGGCCGCGCCGATCCCCAGCATCGCGGTGTCGCGGAAGCCGATCCGCCGGTAGACGTGCTGGCTGAGCGCGGCCGACACCGGCCAGCTCAGCGTCCATACGGACAGGACGAATCCGGCGGCCACCGGGGCCAGGCCCAGTACCGACTGCGCGTAGGTGGGCAGGAACACGCTCGGCGCCACCATCAGCAGGCCGAGCGCGCCCAGCGCGAGGTTGACCGCGGCGATCGTACGGCGGCGCCAGACCCAGCCCGGGATGATGGGGTCGGCGGCCCGGCGCTCGACCACCACGACCAGCGCGGCCAGCGCGAGTCCCGCGGCGAACAGGGCGATCGACGGCGCCGACAGCCACGGCCAGGCCACCCCGCCCTGCACCAGCGCCGTCAGCAGGACGCCGCCGCAGGCGAACACGGTCAGCGCGCCCGCCCAGTCGACCCGCACACGGGCGGGTGCGGGGCGGCGCGGCTCGTGCAGATGACGGACGATCAGCCACAGCGCGACCGCGCCGATCGGCAGGTTGACCAGGAAGATCCAGCGCCAGTCGGCGTAGGCCGCCAGCACGCCGCCCAGGCCCGGACCCGCGACCGCCGACACCGCCCACACGGTGGACAGCCTCGACTGGATCCTCGGGCGCTCGGCCAGCGGGTAGAGGTCGGCCGCGAGGGTCTGCACCGTGCCCTGCAGCGCCCCGCCGCCGAGCCCCTGCACGATGCGGAACGCGATCAGCGCGCCCATGTTCCACGCCAGCCCGCACAGCAGGGAGCCCAGCAGGAAGACGGCCGCGCCGGCCACCAGCACGGGTTTGCGGCCGAAGGTGTCGGAGAGCTTGCCGTAGACCGGGAGGCTGACCGTCACCGCGAGGAGATAGCCGGAGAACAGCCAGGAGAAGACGGAGAAGCCGCCGAGGTCGCCGACGATCTGCGGGACGGCGGTGGAGACCACCGTGGAGTCCAGGGCCGGCAGGGCCATGGCGAGCATCAGCGCGGCGACCACCGCGCCCCGCTGCCGGGTGCCGGTGTGCTGTACGGCTTCGCGTGTCGCAGGTGTCGTACCGCCCACCGGATCCCCTCCCCGTGCCCCCTGCACCTGTCTCGTACGACAGCTTCCCACTTGCACCTGACGCGACGGCAGGGTGGAGGGTGATCCCGCCGCCGGGTGGAGGCGACCCCGAGAGCGTCTCCACCCGGGGGTGGTCGACCCCTAGGGGTATCTCCGCACAGGGGGTCGGGGAGGGTTCGTACCGGCGGAGGAGGAGACGGACCGGGCGCCGTCCTTACATTGGTCCTACGTCGCCGGGGCGCCCCACCGCCACCGTCGGAGGGTGGGGTTAACCCCCCGGAAAGAGGGTGCCGAGCACCAGCGCGCCGCACCCTCTCCCGCCGACAGACTGGGCGGCGTACGGACGAGGTGGCGGAGTTCCGCCACACCCGCACCGGCGTAACGACGCACACGCGTACCGAGCACACACGCACCGACCCCGCCCGGGACCGGTGCGTCCCACTTGCTGACCGATATAGGAGACAAACCGTGACATCGGCTGTGACCATCACCAGGCACGGGGGCACTGGAGGGCGTACGGCCGTTGCCGCGCGAGCGCGGCAGGTCGTCAAGGCCTACGGGGCCGGCGAGACCCGTGTCGTCGCGCTCGACCACGTCGACGTGGACATCGCCCGCGGCCAGTTCACCGCGATCATGGGCCCCTCGGGGTCCGGCAAGTCCACCCTGATGCACTGCCTCGCCGGGCTCGACACCGTGACGAGCGGTCAGATCTTCCTGGACGAGACCGAGATCACCGGCCTGAAGGACAAGAAGCTCACGCAGCTGCGCCGGGACCGGATCGGGTTCATCTTCCAGGCGTTCAACCTGCTGCCGACGCTCAACGCCCTGGAGAACATCACGCTGCCCATGGACATCGCCGGGCGCAGGCCCGACAAGGGGTGGCTGGACCAGGTCGTGGAGACCGTCGGCCTCGCCGAGCGGCTCAAGCACCGGCCCAGCCAGCTCTCCGGCGGCCAGCAGCAGCGCGTCGCCGTGGCCCGGGCGCTCGCCGCCCGCCCCGAGATCATCTTCGGTGACGAGCCGACCGGAAACCTCGACTCCCGCGCGGGCGCGGAAGTCCTGGGCTTCCTGCGCCGCTCCGTGGACGAGCTCGGCCAGACCATCGTGATGGTCACGCACGACCCGGTGGCCGCCTCGTACGCCGACCGCGTGCTCTACCTCGCCGACGGCCGGATCGTCGACGAGATGCTCAAGCCGACCGCCGACACCGTCCTCGACCGCATGAAGGACTTCGACGCCCGGGGGCGTACGTCATGACCGTCCTGAAGACCTCGATGCGCAACTTCTTCGCGCACAAGGGGCGCATGGCCCTGTCGGCCGTCGCCGTCCTGCTGTCGGTGGCGTTCGTGTGCGGCACGCTGGTGTTCACCGACACGATGAACACGACGTTCGACAAGCTGTTCGCGGCCACCTCCTCCGATGTGACGGTGAGCGCGAAGAGCGCCTCGGACACCGGTGAGACCACGTCCGGGAACGGCAGGCCGCCGGTCATGCCGGCCTCGGTGCTGGACAAGGTCCGCGGGCTGCCCGGGGTGAAGTCGGCGGAGGGAGCCGTCTTCTCCAGCGCCGTGACCGTCGTCGACGCCGACAAGGACAACCTGTCGCCGTCCAGCGGCGCGCCCACCATCGTCGGCAGCTGGAACGCCAACGAGGCCCGCACCATGAAGGTCACCTCCGGTGCGGCGCCGAAGGGCTCCGGTCAGGTGATGGTCGACGCGGACACCGCCGACAAGCACGATCTGAAGCTCGGTGACGAGATCGGCGTGATCAGCGCGGTCGGCACGCACACCGCGAAGATCTCCGGCATCGCCACCTTCACCGTCACCAACCCCGGCGCGGCGATCTTCTACCTGGACACCGCGACCGCCCAGCAGGCGCTCGTCGGGCAGACCGGCGTCTACACCAACGTCAACGTCACCGCGGCCGCGGGGACCAGCGACGAACAGCTGAAGAAGAACGTCACGGCCGGCATCGGCGCCGCCTACAAGGTGCAGACCGCCAAGGAGACCGCCGACGCCAACCGCAAGGACGTGGGCAGCTTCCTGGACGTCATGAAGTACGCGATGCTCGGCTTCGCCGGGATCGCCTTCCTGGTCGGCATCTTCCTGATCATCAACACCTTCTCGATGCTGGTCGCCCAGCGCACCCGCGAGATCGGTCTGATGCGGGCCATCGGCTCCAGCCGCAAGCAGGTCAACCGCTCGGTCCTGGCCGAGGCGCTGCTGCTCGGCGTGACCGGCTCGGTCCTGGGCGTCGGCGCGGGCGTCGGCATCGCCGTCGGCCTGATGAAGCTCATGGGCATGACCGGCATGAACCTGTCCACCGACGACCTGACGGTGGCCTGGACGACCCCGGTGATCGGCATGCTCCTGGGCATCGTCGTCACTGTCCTGGCCGCCTACCTGCCCGCCCGCCGGGCCGGCAAGGTCTCCCCGATGGCCGCCCTGCGCGACGCGGGCGCCCCCGCCGACGCCAGGGCCGGAGTCGTACGGGCCGTGCTCGGCCTGGTCCTCACCGGCGCCGGCGGCACCGGCCTCTACCTCGCCTCCACCGCCGCCAAGGCGACCGAGGGCTCGCTGTGGCTCGGCCTCGGCGTGGTGCTGAGCCTGCTCGGGTTCGTGGTGATCGGCCCGCTGCTCGCGAGCGGTGTGGTGCGCGTCCTCGGCGCGGTCCTGCTGCGGGCCTTCGGCCCGGTGGGGCGCATGGCCGAACGCAACGCCCTGCGCAACCCGCGCCGCACCGGCGCCACGGGTGCCGCCCTGATGATCGGCCTCGCGCTGGTCGCCTGCCTGTCGGTGGTCGGCTCCTCCATGGTCGCCTCCGCCACCGACCAGCTCGACAAGACCGTCGGCACGGACTTCATCATCCAGAACGACCAGGGGCAGTCCATCACCCCACAGGCGGTCCAGGCCGTGAAGTCGGTGCCGGGGCTGGCCCGGGTCACCGAGTACAAGGTCACCTCGGCCGACTACACCACCCCCGACGGCAAGACGCTCAAGGACACGGACATCACGGCCGCCGACCCGACGTACGCCACCGACCTGCGCACCAAGACGGTCGCCGGCGACCTGAAGGACGCCTACCTGCCCGACTCGATGTCCGTGCACGAGAAGTTCGCCGAGGCGCACGGCATCCACCTCGGCTCGAAGATCAGGATCGCCTTCAAGGACGGCGCCACCGCCGAACTGACGGTCCGCGCCATCACCAGCAGCGACGTCGTCATCGACTCCGGCGCGAAGTACATCTCCACCGCCACGCTCGCCAAGTACGTGCCCGCGGCGAAGATGCCGCTCGACCAGATGGTCTTCGCCTCGGCGAAGGACGGACAGCAGGCGGCCGCGTACAAGTCGCTGAAGACCGCGCTGCACGACTACCCGCAGTACACCGTGCGCGACCAGACCGACTACAAGCAGGCGCTGAAGGACCAGATCGGGCAGATGCTGAACCTGATCTACGGCCTGCTGGCACTCGCGATCATCGTCGCGGTCCTCGGTGTGGTGAACACGCTCGCCCTGTCCGTGGTCGAGCGCACCCGGGAGATCGGCCTGATGCGGGCCATCGGCCTCTCCCGCCGCCAGCTGCGCCGCATGATCCGGATGGAGTCGGTGGTCATCGCCCTCTTCGGCGCGCTGCTCGGCCTCGGCCTGGGCATGGGCTGGGGCGCGACCGCCCAGCAGCTGCTCGCACTGGAGGGACTGAAGGTCCTCGACATCCCCTGGCCGACGATCATCAGCGTGTTCATCGGCTCGGCCTTCGTGGGCCTGTTCGCGGCCCTCGTCCCGGCGTTCCGGGCGGGCCGGATGAACGTCCTGAACGCGATCGCCACGGACTGACCGGGGAGCGGCCACCGCATACGGGGGTTGCGGAGGAGAGACCGGCGCCGGAGAGCCCTGCGGGGACTCTCC
>NZ_JBEOWS010000371.1:0-9122 GCF_040296125.1 Streptomyces sp. NPDC002265
CGTTCGGCTCGGGACGCCAGGAAGATTCACAGCCGCCCGTGACCGTTGCGAGCGGCGTATGTGACGGGACGACGACGTTCCCCGTCTGCGGGCGGCTGATGCCCCAGCTCGCCGACCAGGCCGCTCAAACGCTGAAGCACACCTATACCAAGGACGTCCCAGCCGACACGGAGCAGCCCCGCGCGCATGAGCACCCGTGAGGCCGCAACCCGCCGCCCGGTCTCACGCAGGAAGCCCGGCCGGCACATCCAGGCGCTCGTGCGCCGCGTCCACGGCGGATCGGCCGCCGAACGAGACCGGCAGCCTGGCCCTGCCCTGGCTGACCAGGCGCCCCGCCTGGCGCATCGGCCTGGCCACCGCATCCCCGGTTTGCTGCGCTCCACAGCCACCGTAGTGGTGCTGTCGCGGTCGTCACACCGTTCCTGCAAGTCGCTACGGGATTGACATCGAGGCCAACGCCCTTTCGCTGCCCGGAGAACGTCAACGGCCGTGATCTGTTGCCCCAGGCTCTACGCAGACCTGTCCCAGGGGCGCTTGCGGGTAGGGGACTGACTCTTCCCGGCCGGACGGTATGTCTGGCCGGGAGAAGTCTGTGCGGAACCTGTGGTGTCTCTACTGCCAGCCGTGCAGCGTCAGGGCGCCAGTCTGGGCGAGGCAGCCGTGCAGGCCCGCCCCGGGGTAGTCGATGATGTCCTCGGGGAGGTCATGATCGGCGAACCACTGAAGTGCGAGGCACTTCTCCGGCTCCTTGTTGTGGGGTGTTCCCTGCCATCGGGTGGCTACGAAGAAGAACCCGATGCGTTCGGATCCGTCTTCCTGCCGGTGGTGTACGACGTGCCGCAGATCCAGATGCTCGGGGTCGACCTTGACGTCGGTCTCCTCGAGCAGTTCACGAGCTGCTCCGACGGTGAGGGATTCGCCCTGGTCGAGCTTGCCGGAGGGCAGATGCCACCGTCCATAGCCGTAGGGGCCGCCTCTCTGTGACAGCAGGATCTTGTCGCCGTCGCGCAGGAGAACGTGGGTGTCGATGGTGGGCTGTGCCGGGTGTCCGCTCATGATTCCTGGGGGGTTCGAGTCGCTGAAGCATCTGACGGTAGTGGGAAGGCGGGGAGCGCGTCGGCGATTCGGTGCGCGACCTCCGATGGGGTGATGCCGGTACTGTCGATCATGAGTACCTTGGACCCGAGGTCTTCGAGGATGTTCGCGGCGTCGCGGTACAGCTCGACTTCCCGGGTGGGCGCTGTGGGATCGGCCCTGAAGCGGTGGGTGACGCCGGCCTGGGCGATACGGTCCGTGATCGCGGCCGGGGAAGCGGTCAGGATCACCGCCAGATCGGGCTGCGGCGCGTAGCCGTTGAGCAACGTCAGGAAGTCCATCGGTACGCCGTCGAGCCGCTGAAGGACGAGCGTAGATGCCATGTACCGGTCGGATATCAGCAGCCGGCCACCCCTGAGCGCGGGCTCGATGGTGGTCTCGATGTGCCGGTAGCGTGCGGCTGCGACGAGGCAGGCTAGGGCCAGGCCGTGAAGCTGGCCGCCATGCGTGCGGGTGAAGTCCCCGAGGAAGTCCCCGCGGGGCGGCTCGACCGTCCACTGCGCTGGGACGTCCCGCGCGGCAAGCCAGGCTCGTAACTCCCGGATGGTGGTGGACTTGCCCACGCCGCTCGGTCCGTCGAGCGAGACGAAGAAGCCTTTGCGGTCCCCGCTCATGCGGCTTCTCCCATCCCGGCCTGGTTGCGTTCGTGCTGCTCCCGGGTGAGCATCGCGAGCGTGGAACGGATCTCGGGCAATGCCACGTCACCGAACTGGATGCCTACGGAGAAGTTGAACTCGTCGCGCTGTCGCATGGACTCGTCGGCACCGTTCTGGGTGAGGTCGACGTCGCCGTAGGCGAGCAGGTCGTCCGGGTCGTAGCCGTCTTCGGCGGTGAGGGTCGTCCACACGGGCGTGCCCGGGTAGGGGCGGAACTCGAAGACGCTGGCGCGGATGCTGCCGCAGTGCTGGTCGGAGATGGCCCACAGGTTGCGGATGTGCCGAACGGTGGCGTCCAGGTCCGCTTTGGTCTCGCCGGGGAAGCCGAGGATGAAATACCCCTTCACGCCGATGCCGTGGGCGACAAGGCGGCGGGCGACGCGTTCAGTCATCTCTGCGTCGATCCGCTTGTCCATCGCGGCCAGGATGCGGTCGCTGCCGGATTCGATGCCGAGGGCTACCTCGCGCAGCCCGTTGGTGACGAGACGGTCCAGGTCGGTGTCGGTGAGCCGGTTGAGCACGTTGATGCGGCCGGTGGCGTCCCACACGTACCGGTCCCCGATCTTGTGGCGGGTGAAGGCCTTCATCTGTTCCTCGATGACCCTGCCGACGCCGAGGAACAGGTCGTCGACGAAGCGGAAAGCGGTCACGCCGTACGCATCGTGGAGCTGGTCCAGCTCGCCGATGATGTTCTCAGGCGAGCGCACGCGGATCGTGAGGTCCGGGTTCGCGGAGACGGCAGCACCGCAGAAGGTGCAGTTGTAGGGGCAGCCCCGGCTGCCGACGATGTTGGCCTCCCAGTGCCCTCGGGGGCTGATCCCGGCGAGCCAGGGCCGTTCGCCGACGAGGCGGAGGTCGGTTGCCGTGGGCGCGGCCTGGTAGGGGTCCTGGGGGAGAAAGGCGCGGTTGACGTACGGCAGGCTGTCGATGTCAGGACCCAGGAGTGCCGCGCTGGTCTTGGGGTCGGCAATGCCGGCGGCCCGGGTACCGAGCAGGTGGTCGCGCCACAGGACGCCCGGCAGGGTGCGACGGTTGTGTTCGTCCTCCAGGAGGGCGGCGACGCGCAACTCCCCCTCACCGAGAACGAGGGCGCGCAGGTGGCGCATTCGCAGGTCGGCAAGGACCCGGTCCGGCATGGCCTTGGCATGGTGGCCGCCGACCATGAGGGCGATATCAGGATCGAGCCGGTCGGCGATCTCTGCGGACATCTCGTAGGTGGGGGCGAGGAGGTTCATGGCGGCCCAGCGGGGCGCGGCCTCATTGACGATCCGGGCAGCCGCCTCAACGCCCAGACCATGGGCTTCGGCGTCGAGCACGCCGACGTTGTACCCGTGGTGCTGGGCGTAGGTGGCGATGTACGCCATGCCGAGTACGGGGAGCGTGTAGTCGTTGGTCCGGGGCCGCAGGGTGTAGTCACGCAGCGGCGCGTTGATGAAGAGGGCATCCAGCGGGTGGCGGTCGTCGGCGCCCGCGATCAGCGGTAACTGCTGCATACGTCCTCCAGGTCATCGGGTGTGCGCCCCCCAGGTGAGGGTCGCGAGGGTGAGGGTGTGCAGAGCGGTGCGGTCGGTCCCGGCCCAGCCAGTCCACAACGGACCGAATGCCTTGTCTTTCTTGTCGGGCCAGGCGTAGGTGGGGGCGATCTTGGCGGCCCAGGTGCGGACGGCCAGATCGTCGTGCGGGTAGGCGTGGAAGTCGCCGGTGTAGTCCGTGGCGGCCGCGGCGGCGGTCCATGGTCCGATGCGCGGGATGCGGGTGAGTGCGGCGGCCAGGGCGCCGACCTCCAGGCGCTCCCACTCGCTGTGATGCTGCTCGTAGTGCGTTGCTGCGGCCGTCAGGGCGGTGCGGTGGAACTTTGCGCCAGCGGCGGCGAACTGCTCGTTGGCCAGGGCGAGGACTGCGGCTGGTGCGGGCGCTACGGCGAGTGCTCCCCGAGGGCCTTCAACAGTGGTGCCGTAGGCGCTGCACCAGGTGCGGTACACCTTGCGGGCCTGGTCAGCGCGGACGACCTGCCGCAGGATCGCCGTGGTGATCGCATCCCACAGCCACGGGTTCGCCAGGCGCCGGGTAACGCCGAGCTCGGCAAGGTTTTCGCGGAGGGCGGCCGGGGCGGCGGGCGGGAGGTGTACAGGGTCGGTGCTGACGAACTCGGGCTTGACGTCTTCGGTTCCGTCGACGCACGCCAGGTGCAGGCCGTCCCGGTCGTGGGACAGGGTCCAGATGCCGGAGGCCGTACGGACAGCACGCGCGCGTGTGCCGCCCTCGTACGTCTGCCAGGCGGGGTGATCGACGGTCAGAACGTGGCTCATCGGTTGCTCCTCGGTGTGCCGGATGTGCTCGCCGTAGCCTCTCGCGTCACTGCCGTACGACGTGCCGCAGCCACAAAATTGCGGGGTCAGCCGATGAGGGCGTGTTCGATCAGGTAGGTGCGCATGTTCTGGTACTCGGCGAGGGTGCACGGCCGGGACTCCTCCAGTGCATCCCTTGGGACAGCGGCCGCCGGCCAACTGCCTGGCGGCGGCATCAGCTCCTCGGCCGCGTGAGACAGGTTCTTGCGGCGCGGGCCGCGCACGAACAGGGTGACCGTGCGGGGCTCCATAACGGCCTGGTGCACCATCGACTTGCCAAGCGAGTAGGCGCTGCCGGGCCGCTCGACGGTCACGATGGCCGGTTCCAGGTCCGCGTCGGCGAACGGCCCCTCCCAGTCGTTGGTGCGGCGTTGTACGACGTGCACGTAACCGCCGGTGAGGATCCGGGCGGCGAAGGCATAGCAGTGATCGTGCGGTACGAGCTGATTGTCTGGCCGGGGGTTCATGTTCAGCCGGATTTCGAACCCTTGGTCCGGGGCTTGGTACAGCGACAGCCGGTTGAGCAGCATGGTGACGCGACTGGCGGCCAGGCGGTCCGGGTTGTGCAGGACGTTGTTGACGAGCCTGGTGAGCAGCTTCCGATCATCGGCGAGACGGTCGAGCACAATGCGGCTGATTCGCTGGAGGGTGCGCAGACTGTCGCTGTCCAGCGGTGGCACGGCATCCAGCCACGAGGCCGTCGCGCTCAGCACGGTCCGCCTGCCGGGGCGAGAGAGGCCTGCTCAAGGTACTGGTGGGCTCGCCGGGCGAAGGAGGTGTGTGCCGCGTCGGACAGGGGCCTCTCGCGGTCGGTCACCGGCTCTGTGGTGGCGAGGACCTGCACGGTGGCCGCGGTCCCCCGGGTCGCGCACAGCGTGTCCGGGTGCACGGTGAAGAACTCCCCGGCACTGAATACGCGGGCGTACTGCGGGCGACCGCCCTGCGCGTCGTCCGGATGCCGATACATCTCCAGCGTGGTGACGCCGGCCACCGCGAGGACCACGGCCGGCACGGGCACTCGCCAGGGCGTCATAGCGCGGGTGTCCGAGACGCGCAGGTAGACCGTCGAAGCGTCTGGCGTCTGGAGCGGCAGGTATGCGTAGCCGTGCACGCGGAACGACTCCTTCGAGCCGGACGCGCTGGTGTCAAGGAGCGGCAGGACGCGAGAGGCGAGGGGAGAGAGCCAACCCGTGGCGGCCGACACGGTGATGTCAGGGATGTGGATGGGATCACGTTCCTGCGCCAAGAGGCGGCTGACGAATTCCGGGAGGACGGCATCCACTTGGTAGCCCCTTCAGATGAGTTCGAATGGTGTGTAGACGGCGCTGGGGCACGTCGGGGGCGTAGCCCCAGCGCCGTAGTTCCGCCCGCGCCGACTGCCTAGGTCAGGTGCGGGCGGAGCGTGGTATCTGACCGGTGGCCCGGAAGCCGTGCCATCCAGGCACCGGACAGACGCCAGGGGATGGCTGCGGTTGCTGAACGAGTGCCGCATCAGAGCGGCGCCCCCTGCCGGCGTCCCGAGCGTCATCGGCGTATCTGCGCTCGGGACGCCGAAGTCTTGATGCCGACCTCGGCTGGCGCGAGGACGGTGCACTGGGAGAGGGAGGCGACCAGTTGGTTGCCGATCACCCACTTCGCGGACCAACTGGTCGTGAGGTACACGTCGGCTTTTCCTGCGTAGAGCCTGAAGGGGCCGTGGTGGTAGCGGTGTCCGTAGACGGCGTCCACGATGATCTCGGCGACCCGTACCGCCACGGCCCCGCGGCGCCGCAGGTGCGGGCACAGGCGGGCGGCGATCGGCGCGCACGGTCGGCAGACCGGCGGATGCGTGGTCATCTCCCCTTCTGGCCACTTCGGACCGTTGTCGCTCTCGTCTTCCAGCAGCCACAGCCAGCCCCGCTCATCGCGGTTCGCGGGCTTGCCGCACACCTGGCACAGGAGCTTGCGCATGGCGCGCCGTTGCCGGGGGCCGTGCACTGTGCTCCACAGTGGCTCGCCTGCCCCGCGGTTGTGCCGCCACCATTGCCACAGCACGTCGTCGTCCTCGGTACGGCCTGATGCCGGGCCGGGGAAGGCGAAGCCGTTGAGCGTGGCGATGGGGGTGGGCTGCGTGACCTTCTCGCTGGTCCATGGGGTGATGTACGGGACGGGGCGGCCCTTGTGCGTGACGAGTTCGGACATGGCTCTTTCTGGGGTGACGGGCGGGAGAGGGAAGGCGCCGGCCGTGCGCGACGGGGGTGGCATACGCACGGCCGACGCCGGTCTGTGAGGCCTGCGAGCAGATCAGGTGATCGTGCACAGGGTCTCTGCGAGGAGTTCCTCGTGCGGGGCGGGCCCGGGCCGGAACTGGTCGAGAAAGCTGCGCAGAGGCACAGGCGGTACGAGCCGGTCGCCGCGGCACGGGCGCAGCCAGTACGGTCCCGGGGCTTCAGTCTGTGCCATGGGCGGCAGGGCGAGCTGATGCGGTCTGCCCAGGCACAGGCCGTACCGGTGCGGCGCCCAGCTCTCACTGGTGCCCGGCGGCACGAGCCAGATGAGCCACTGCCGGTGCGGGTCTTCGATGACCGGGCCGCAGGCGTCGGGCTGCCCGTGGCCGGTGTGCTGCACCTGGTCGAGGAGGTCCATGACGGCGTAGGCCTCGGGGCAGGACGCGGTGACGACGATGTCGAAGAAGCGGCCGCCCAGCGGTAACTGGAGCACCCGGCCCTGCTGGAGGTCCATCAGGTTCCGCACTCGTGCGGCGAGGTCGCTCATGTCCGTGGCGATGTCGTCTGTGGCGATGGTGTGGGGGAGCGTGGAGAAGTCCATGGGGGCTGCCGGCGCGCGTTCTGCCGGGTTCGCCGGGCGCTGCGGGAGTGGTGTGTGCGGGCCGGAGTGCGTGAGGAGTTCGGACATGGTTGAGGCTCTCTGTCAGTGACGGGGCGGAGATGAGCGTCGGCCGGGGACAGGGGAGCGCCCGCAGCCGACGCCGCTCAGGGGGTGCCTGTATCGGGGCGGGGGCCGAGGCGGAGAACCTGTTTCAGGTGCTCCGGGTCGGCGAGTGGGGAGTCGAGGCTGTACGGGGGGATCAGCCAGAACAGGCCGGGCGGCGCGAGGCGGTCGAGGCTCGGCACGCCGACGTGGTGGATGAACGGCCGGGTGCCGCCTAGGCACTCCACGCCAGCAGGGCCGGAGTCGTGCGGCCATGTCTTGTCGGTGCCCGGCGGCACCATGACGTAGAGATAGGGCCGGTAGGGGTCGCAGAACATCGAGCCGGACATCTTCAGCTCGCCCACCTGGTGGCGCAGCTTGTCCGGGGTGGTGTCGAGGCCGAAGTCCGGGTGCAGGACGGCGTACGGCACGCGCACGACGTCCCACTTCTGTCCAGCTGCCAGCACGGCCACACAGTGCCGCGCCCATTCCATGGCGGCAGTCTGCGGGGACGGTGCCGCGCGCAGCAGCCACGCCTCGGCGTCCGCCCAGCGGGCCCGGTCCGTCTCTTGCAGCGCGTGCACCGGGCTTCTGGCCGGAGCGGAGCCAGTTCCGCTGGTCACCATTGCCCCCAAGGTTGTGGTTCGTTGCTTGACTCGTAAGAGGTAACCGCGCGATCACTGTCTGCGGGTACCGTGGGGGGTAGGTGGGACCGTGAACACCGTGAATGCCATGGAGCTGTCGGGAGTTGAGGACATGGCCACGAAGAAACGCACGCCCAACCCTGCCTTGGACAAGCTGCTTGAGCAGGCACGATGGACGCGCACGCAGTTAGCCCAGCAGGTGAACAGGCTGGGTCCGCAAGCCGGGCTCAAACTCACGTACGACCGAACCGCCGTTGCGCACTGGATCGCCGGCACGCCGCCAAGGCCCGAGGTCAGACCGCTGATTCTTGAGGCGCTCTCGGCCCGGTTGGGTCGGCCGGTAACTCACGCGGAAGCCGGGCTTCAGCCCGCCGCGTCCGTCGACGGCTCTCAAACCACCGACACTGTGGAGGAGTTGATTGACCTAGGAAGGGCGGACATGGATCCATCCCGCCGCGGCGTCGTGGCCGCGACCGTCTTCTCCGCTGCGCTGTCTCTGCCCATATTTCAGCACGCCGCGCAGGCCGCCAACGATCCGATCGCCCCCGGCAAGGCCACTACGCGCATCGGAGCCTCACAAGTCGCGTCGGTGCGTTCCATGACCGAGCGGATCGCTGACATCCTCGACGAGTTCGGCGCAGGCCACGCGCGCCCCATGGCCGCCGCGTTCCTCGTGAACACCGTCGGCCCGTGGCTGAGAGCGGAAGCCTCCGAGCCGGTGAAACAGGACATGCTCGCCGCAGCATCGGACCTGACGTATCTCACGGGCTGGATGGCGATGTACGAAAAGGCCCACGGTCTGGGCCAGACGTACTACGTTCAGGCGCTCAAACTGGCCGATGAGGCGAACGATCACGTCACCTACTGCCGCACGCTGCGCGGCATGTCGCTCCAAGCGTCGAACCTCCGGCACGGACGGATGGCGCTGGAGCTGGCGGACTCGGCCGCCGAGGCGGCACCAGCGGCCGGCCCTCGCCTGGTGGCGTTCCTGCGGGGACAACAGGCTCACGCGGCATCGATGGTCGGTGACCGGCGCCAGGCTCACGCCCGGCTGCGCGAAGCGGAAACCGCTCTGGCGAAAGCCGACAACCGGCGCGATGCGATCGGCGGCTACGACCAGACCGCCTACCTGTTCCACGTCTCCCACGTGCTGCTGGAGGAGAACGACCTCCAAGGCAGCATCAAGGCGATGAAGCAGTCCATCCGTGTCCAGCCAGCCAACGAGCGCCAAGGCCGCGTCCACGCCTATGCGCTGCTTGCACAGCGGCAACTGCGGATCGGGCACCTGGACGCGTCGTGCGACTCGTGGAGTCGTTTCCTGGACGAGTACGAACATGTCTCGTCCGCCCGCGGTGACGACCACTTCGCCACGATGCGCGCGGACTTGACGCCCTACGTAAAGACCCGCGCAGTGCGGGCGCTGACTGGCCGGGTGCGCGAGGTCGCATCAGCCAAGGCCTGAAAAGAGG
>NZ_JBEOWS010000372.1:0-9109 GCF_040296125.1 Streptomyces sp. NPDC002265
TTTCCTGGCGGACCGCGCCGCCTGAGCCACGGCCGGACGGCCCGCGGACCGGTCCGCGGGCCAAAACGATCCACCGCCTCCCCATTGGCCCTTGCTGTGGCCTGGTCCGATCCCGTTTCCTCCCTGCTGTAGAAACCCTCTTCTCCGAGCGAGGTCAACCCGTGTCCAGCACGATTCCCCCCACCGCCCAGGCCCCCGAGACCGGCACCGCCCGCGTGAAGCGCGGCATGGCCGAGCAGCTCAAGGGCGGTGTGATCATGGACGTCGTCAACGCCGAGCAGGCCAAGATCGCCGAGGACGCCGGTGCCGTCGCCGTCATGGCGCTGGAGCGGGTGCCCGCCGACATCCGCAAGGACGGCGGCGTGGCCCGGATGTCGGACCCGAACATGATCGAGGAGATCATCGAGGCCGTCTCCATCCCGGTCATGGCCAAGTCCCGGATCGGCCACTTCGTCGAGGCCCAGGTCCTCCAGTCGCTCGGCGTCGACTACATCGACGAGTCCGAGGTCCTCACCCCGGCCGACGAGGTCAACCACTCCGACAAGTGGGCGTTCACCACCCCCTTCGTCTGTGGCGCCACCAACCTGGGCGAGGCCCTGCGCCGGATCGCCGAGGGCGCCGCGATGATCCGCTCGAAGGGCGAGGCCGGCACCGGCAACGTCGTCGAGGCGGTCCGCCACCTGCGCCAGATCAAGAACGAGATCGCCCGGCTGCGCGGCTTCGACAACAACGAGCTGTACGCCGCCGCCAAGGACCTGCGCGCCCCGTACGAGCTCGTCAAGGAGGTCGCCGAGCTCGGCAAGCTGCCGGTCGTGCTGTTCTCCGCCGGTGGTGTCGCCACCCCCGCCGACGCCGCGCTCATGCGCCAGCTCGGCGCCGAGGGCGTCTTCGTCGGCTCCGGCATCTTCAAGTCGGGCGACCCGGCCAAGCGTGCCGCCGCCATCGTGAAGGCCACCACCTTCTACGACGACCCGAAGATCATCGCGGACGCGTCCCGCAACCTGGGCGAGGCCATGGTCGGCATCAACTGCGACACCCTCCCCGAGACCGAGCGCTACGCCAACCGCGGCTGGTAACCCACATGAACGACGCACCTGTGATCGGCGTCCTGGCCCTTCAGGGCGACGTACGGGAGCACCTCATCGCCCTGGCCGCGGCCGACGCCGTGGCCAGGCCGGTGCGGCGCCCCGAGGAACTGGCCGAGCTGGACGGCCTGGTCCTGCCCGGCGGCGAGTCCACCACCATCTCCAAGCTGGCCGTCCTCTTCGGCGTGATGGAACCGCTCCGCGCGCGCGTGGCGGCCGGAATGCCGGTCTACGGCACCTGCGCCGGCATGATCATGCTCGCCGACAAGATCCTCGACCCGCGCTCGGGCCAGGAGACGATCGGCGGCATCGACATGATCGTGCGCCGCAACGCCTTCGGACGGCAGAACGAGTCCTTCGAGGCGGCGGTCGACGTCAAGGGCATCGAGGGCGATCCTGTAGAGGGTGTCTTCATCCGCGCCCCCTGGGTGGAGTCCGTCGGGGCCGGGGCCGAGGTGCTCGCCGAGCACGCGGGCCATGTCGTCGCGGTACGGCAGGGCAACGTCCTGGCCACGTCGTTCCACCCGGAGCTGACCGGGGACCACCGTGTTCACTCGCTGTTCGTCGACATGGTGCGCGCGAACCGCACAGTGGAGTCCTTGTAGGATCTCCGGGGTACTTCCGGGCGGCGACACCCGGGGGCGTTCGTACAGGATGGGTTACGCGAAGGAGACAGGCAGATGTCCGGCCACTCTAAATGGGCTACGACGAAGCACAAGAAGGCCGTGATCGACGCCAAGCGCGGCAAGCTCTTCGCGAAGCTGATCAAGAACATCGAGGTCGCGGCCCGGATGGGCGGCGTCGACATCGAGGGCAACCCGACGCTTTACGACGCCATCCAGAAGGCGAAGAAGCAGTCGGTCCCCAACAAGAACATCGACTCCGCGGTCAAGCGCGGCGGCGGCCTCGAGGCCGGCGGCGCCGACTACGAGACGATCATGTACGAGGGCTACGGTCCCAACGGTGTCGCCGTGCTCATCGAGTGCCTCACCGACAACCGCAACCGTGCCGCGTCGGACGTCCGGGTCGCCATGACCCGCAACGGCGGCAGCATGGCCGACCCGGGCTCGGTGTCGTACCTCTTCAACCGCAAGGGCGTCGTGATCGTGCCCAAGGGCGAGCTGACCGAGGACGACGTCCTGGGTGCCGTCCTGGACGCCGGCGCGGAGGAGGTCAACGACCTCGGTGAGTCCTACGAGGTCCTCAGCGAGGCGACCGACATGGTGGCGGTCCGCACCGCCCTCCAGGACGCCGGGATCGACTACGACTCCGCCGAGGCCAACTTCGTCCCGACCATGCAGGTCGAGCTGGACGAGGACGGCGCCAGGAAGATCTTCAAGCTGATCGACGCGCTCGAGGACAGCGACGACGTGCAGAACGTCTTCGCCAACTTCGACGTCAGCGACGACGTCATGGAGAAGGTCGACGCCTGAGCGCACCGGACGACCGAACGGCCCGCCGAGGAGGACTTCGGCGGGCCGTTCGCCGTACGGCGGTCCCGACCCCGGCGGCGCCGCGTTGTCGGTGCCGCCGGATAGCCTGTCGCAGCAGGACGGACAAGGTGAGCGGCAGAAGGAGCGCGGTGCGCGTACTCGGTGTGGATCCAGGACTGACCCGATGCGGTGTCGGAGTCGTCGAGGGCGTCGCGGGACGCCCGTTGACGATGTGCGGCGTCGGTGTCGTCCGGACGCCCGCGGACGCGGAGCTGAGCCTCCGTCTGCTCGCCGTCGAGCAGGGCATAGAGGAGTGGCTGGACGAGTACCGGCCCCAATTCGTCGCCGTGGAGCGGGTGTTCAGCCAGCACAACGTGCGCACGGTGATGGGTACGGCCCAGGCCAGCGCCGTCGCCATGCTCTGCGCGGCCCGGCGCGGCATCCCCGTCGCCCTGCACACCCCCAGCGAGGTCAAGGCCGCCGTCACCGGCAGCGGCCGGGCCGACAAGGCGCAGGTCGGAGCCATGGTGACCCGTCTGCTGCGGCTCGACGCACCGCCGAAGCCCGCCGACGCGGCCGACGCCCTCGCCCTCGCCATCTGCCACATCTGGCGCGCGCCCGCGCAGAACCGACTTCAGCAGGCCGTCGCCCTGCACACATCGAAAGGCCGTACGGCATGATCGCCTTCGTCAGCGGCACGGTCGCCGCACTCGCTCCCGACACCGCGGTGATCGAGGTGGGCGGGGTCGGCATGGCCGTCCAGTGCACCCCGAACACGCTGTCGACGCTGCGGATCGGGGCGCCCGCCAAGCTCGCCACCTCCCTGGTCGTCCGCGAGGACTCGCTGACGCTGTACGGCTTCGCGGACGACGACGAGCGCCAGGTGTTCGTGCTGCTCCAGACGGCCAGCGGGGTCGGCCCCCGGCTGGCCCAGGCGATGCTCGCCGTGCACACCCCGGACGCGCTGCGCCGAGCCGTGGCCACGGGTGACGAGAAGGCGCTGGTGGCGGTCCCCGGCATCGGCAAACGGGGCGCCCAGAAGCTGCTGCTGGAGCTGAAGGACCGGCTCGGCGCGCCGACCGGCGCCCCCGCCGTGGGCGCCGCGGTGACCAGCGGCTGGCGCGAGCAGCTGCACGCGGCCCTGATCGGCCTGGGCTATTCGACCCGGGAGGCGGAGGAGGCCGTGTCCGCCGTGGCCCCGCAGGCCGAGGCCGCGGGCGCCGCACCCCAGGTGGGCCAGCTGCTCAAGGCGGCCCTCCAGACCCTGAACCGCGCCCGCTGACCCGCCGGCGACCGGGCCCCACCGCGTCACCGCGCCCCCACGAGACCCCGAGGCACACTCCATGAACTGGGACGACACGACCGACGCCGCCGCCGCCGAGCGGCTGGTGGGCGCTGTCGCCGACCGCGAGGACCAGGCCGTCGAAGCCGCGCTGCGCCCCAAGGACCTGGGCGAGTTCATCGGCCAGGAGAAGGTCCGCGAGCAGCTCGACCTGGTGCTGCGTGCCGCCCGCGCGCGCGGTGCCACCGCCGACCATGTGCTGCTCTCCGGCGCGCCCGGCCTCGGCAAGACCACCCTGTCGATGATCATCGCCGCCGAGATGGGCGCCCCCATCCGCATCACCAGCGGCCCCGCCATCCAGCACGCCGGCGACCTGGCGGCGATCCTCTCCTCACTCCAGGAGGGCGAGGTCCTCTTCCTCGACGAGATCCACCGCATGTCGCGGCCCGCCGAGGAGATGCTCTACATGGCGATGGAGGACTTCCGCGTCGACGTGATCGTCGGCAAGGGCCCCGGCGCCACCGCCATCCCCCTCGAACTTCCGCCGTTCACCCTGGTCGGGGCCACCACCCGGGCCGGTCTGCTGCCGCCCCCGCTGCGCGACCGGTTCGGCTTCACCGCGCACATGGAGTTCTACGAACCCGCCGAGCTCCAGCGCGTCATCCACCGCTCGGCGAGCCTGCTCGACGTCGAGATCGACCCCGCAGGCGCGGCCGAGATCGCCGGCCGCTCCCGTGGCACCCCCCGCATCGCCAACCGTCTGCTGCGCCGCGTGCGCGACTACGCGCAGGTCAAGGCCGACGGTTTCATCACACCGGAGATCGCCTCGGCGGCCCTGGCGGTCTACGAGGTCGACTCGCGCGGCCTGGACCGCCTCGACCGGGCGGTCCTCCAGGCCCTGCTGAAGCTGTTCGGCGGCGGTCCGGTCGGTCTGTCGACGCTGGCGGTCGCGGTGGGCGAGGAGCGTGAGACCGTGGAGGAGGTCGCCGAACCCTTCCTCGTGCGGGAGGGGCTGCTCGCGCGCACCCCGCGTGGCCGGGTGGCCACACCGGCGGCCTGGACGCACCTCGGACTGACCCCGCCCCGCACCTCAGCGGGGGGAAACGGACAAGGGGACCTGTTCGGGGCGTGACGGCGCGCGCATTGGCCGGAGCAGGAACCCTGGTGCGATGCTGAGCGTTGTTCCATGCACGCGGACTCGCTTAGACTCCGCCGATGCCGCCTCTCTCGGCGGTACACATACCCCCAACCATCAGGCCGCTCACCTTCGCGGTCGTGTGAAGGAAGTTCCGACCCGTGAGTCTCGTGACCCTCCTCCCGTTCATCGTGCTCATCGGGGCCATGTTCCTGATGACCCGGTCGGCCAAGAAGAAGCAGCAGCAGGCTGCGCAGATGCGCAACGAGATGCAGCCCGGCAGCGGCATCCGCACCATCGGGGGCATGTACGCGACGGTCAAGGAGGTCAACGAGGACACCGTTCTCGTCGACGCCGGTCCGGGTGTGGATCTGCTTTTCGCGAAGAACGCCATCGGTGCGGTCCTGACCGACGACGAGTACAACCGCATCGTCCACGGCGTCGAGCACGACCTGAAGTCCGACAGCGAGGTCGTCCCGGACGACGCCTCCTCCCTCACCGAGGCCGACGCGCCCGCCGACGACGCTGCCGCTCTCCCCGGCGACAAGTCCGTCGACCTCGGCAAGAAGGACGAGCCCGCCGAGACCGAGACCGCCGGTTCCGAGGCCGACAAGGCCGTCGACGCGAAGTCGGACGAAGAGCCGAAGAAGACCGACGGCGACGCCGAAGCGAAGTAAGACGTGAGCGGGGAAGGCGCGGACCTGGTCCGCGCCCCCCGGCACACGGACCTCGCAAGCGGTCCCCACACCATGGCATGGTCGCTGCCGCGCTGACCCGGCGCGGAGCGGCCCGAGAGGGAGTACGAGAAGGTGGCAGCACCTAAAAAGGGCCGGAGCGCGAGCGCCCAGAGCAAGCCGGGGCGCTCGCTGGCCCTGATCCTGATCGCCATCGCGGCGCTCACCGGGGGGATGTTCGCCTCCGGGCACACCACTCCGCGTCTCGGCATCGACCTGGCCGGCGGTACGAGCATCACGCTCGAGGCGGTCCCCGAGAAGGGCCAGGAGTCCGCGGTCAACAAGACCAACATGGACACCGCGGTCGACATCATGAACCGCCGTGTCAACGGTCTCGGTGTCTCTGAGGCCGAGGTCCAGACGCAGGGCACGCGGAACATCATCGTCAACATCCCCAAGGGCACGAACTCGGAGGAGGCACGCACCGCGGTCGGTACCACCGCGAAGCTGTACTTCCGGCCGGTCCTCGCCACCGAGATCTCCGGTGCCGCCGCGGCGGCCAGCCCGTCGCCGAGCGCCTCCAGCAGCGCCTCGGACAAGGCGAGCGACAAGGCGACCTCGTCCGCGTCCCCCTCCTCCTCCGCGACCCCGTCGGCGACGGCCACCTCGCAGGGCCGCGCGGTCACCGACGCCCTGAAGGACGACGCCTCCCCGTCGGCGAGCGCCTCGGCCTCCGCCTCCCCGTCCGCCAGCGCCTCCGCCGACGCCGCGACCAGCAAGCTGGAAGCGGACTACGCGGCCCTGGACTGCACGAAGAAGACGGTCCGTGCGCAGGCCGGCAAGGGCGTCAAGTCCACGGACGCCACGCTCGCCTGCGGCCAGAACTCGCAGGGCCAGTGGCAGAAGTACATCCTCGGCCCCGCCCAGGTCGACGGCACGGATGTGAAGAAGGCCCAGGCCATCTACAACACCCAGACCGCCGCGGGCTGGACCGTGACCATGGACTTCACGTCCGCGGGCGCCAAGAAGTTCGCCGACGTCACCGGCCAGCTGGCCCAGCAGCAGTCCCCGCAGAACCAGTTCGCCATCGTCCTGGACGGTGAGGTCGTCTCCGACCCGTACGTCAAGCAGGCGCTGACCGGCGGCAACGCGGAGATCTCCGGCAACTTCACGCAGGAGGAGGCCAAGAGCCTCGCCAACGTGCTGTCGTTCGGTGCGCTGCCGCTGAACTTCAAGGAGCAGAGCGTCACCACGGTGACCGCCGCCCTCGGTGGCGACCAGCTGCACGCCGGTCTGGTCGCGGGTGCCATCGGCCTCGCGCTCGTCGTGATCTACCTGGTGCTCTACTACCGGGGTCTGTCGCTCATCGCGATCGCCTCGCTGATGGTCTCCGCGATCCTCACGTACGTGATCATGGCGCTGCTCGGCCCGACCATCCACTTCGCGCTGAACCTGCCGGCGGTCTGTGGTGCGATCGTCGCGATCGGTATCACCGCGGACTCGTTCATCGTGTTCTTCGAACGCATAAGGGACGAGATCCGCGAGGGCCGCAGTCTGCGCCCCGCCGTCGAGCGGGCCTGGCCGCGCGCCCGGCGCACCATCCTGGTCTCCGACTTCGTGTCGTTCCTCGCCGCCGCGGTGCTCTTCATCGTCACCGTCGGCAAGGTCCAGGGCTTCGCGTTCACGCTGGGTCTGACCACCCTGCTGGACGTGGTCGTGGTCTTCCTGTTCACCAAGCCGCTGATGACGATCTTGGCCCGCAGGAAGTTCTTCGCCGAGGGCCACAGCTGGTCCGGCCTCGACCCGAAGCGACTGGGTGCCAAGCCGCCGCTGCGCCGCACCCGCCGTCCCTCCGCCCCCGCCGAGACGAAGGAGGCGTGAGAATGTCGAAACTCGGCAACCTCGGCGCCCGACTGCACCGTGGCGAGATCGGTTACGACTTCGTCGGCAACCGCAAGATCTGGTACGGCATCTCGATCCTGATCACCATCACGGCCATTCTCGGCCTGACGGTGCGTGGCCTGAACATGGGCATCGAGTTCAAGGGCGGTGCCGTCTTCACCACGCCGTCGACGAGCGTCTCGGTCTCGCAGGCGGAGCAGTACGCGGAATCGGCGTCCGGTCACCAGGCGGTCGTGCAGAAGCTCGGCGGGGGCGAGCTGCGTATCCAGATCTCCGATGTGGACACCGGCAAGTCCGACGCGATCAAGAGCTCTCTGTCCAAGGACCTCAACATCCCCACGGACCAGATCGCCGCGGACCTGGTCGGCCCCAGCTGGGGTGACCAGATCGCCAACAAGGCCTGGCAGGGCCTGGCGATCTTCATGATCCTGGTGGTGATCTACCTCGCCATCGCGTTCGAGTGGCGTATGGCCATCGCCGCGCTGGTCGCGCTGATCCACGACATCACCATCACGGTCGGCATCTACGCCCTGGTCGGCTTCGAGGTGACGCCCGGTACGGTCATCGGTCTGCTGACGATCCTCGGTTACTCGCTCTACGACACGGTCGTCGTCTTCGACAGCCTCAAGGAGCAGACGAAGGACCTCACCAAGCAGACCCGCTGGACCTACAGCGACGTCGCCAACCAGTCGATCAACAGCACCCTGGTGCGTTCCATCAACACCACGGTGGTCGCGCTGCTGCCGGTCGCGGGCCTGCTGTTCATCGGCGGCGGTGTGCTCGGCGCGGGCACGCTCAACGACATCTCGCTGTCGCTGTTCGTCGGCCTCGCGGCCGGCGCGTACTCCTCGATCTTCATCGCCACGCCGCTCGTCGCCGACCTCAAGGAGCGCGAGCCGCAGATGAAGGCCCTCAAGAAGCGGGTCATGGCCAAGCGCGCCCAGGCCGCCGCCGAGGAGGAGTACGCCGAGGCGCGGTCCGCGCACGACCACGACGGCGACGAGTCGCAGGACGCGTCCGCCGCGGTCGTCGGTCCGCGCAGCCGCGGCCGTGGCCGTCCGTCGGGGAAGCGCCGATGACCGAGCTCACCGACATCACGAACCTGCTGCTCAGCAGGATCCGTGACGTGGAGGACTACCCGGAGCAGGGCGTGATGTTCAAGGACATCACCCCGCTCCTGGCGGACCCGGTGGCCTTCACCGCGCTCACCGAGGCCCTGGCGGAGATCGCCCGGCGCACCGGCGCCACGAAGATCGTCGGCCTGGAGGCCCGGGGGTTCATCCTCGGCGCACCCGTCGCCGTCCGCGCGGGCATCGGCTTCATCCCCGTACGCAAGGCGGGCAAGCTCCCCGGAGCGACCCTCAGCCAGAGCTACGACCTGGAGTACGGCTCCGCCGAGATCGAGGTGCACGCCGAGGACCTGAGCGCGCAGGACCGCGTGCTCATCGTCGACGACGTGCTCGCCACCGGCGGCACGGCCGAGGCCGCGATCCAGCTCGTCCACCGGGCCGGAGCCGAGGTCGCGGGCGCGGCCGTCCTGATGGAGCTCGGCTTCCTCGCGGGCCGTCCCCGTCTGGAGGCGGCCCTGGACGGAGCCC
>NZ_JBEOWS010000373.1:0-9093 GCF_040296125.1 Streptomyces sp. NPDC002265
CCGCCGTACTCCTCCGGCACGTGCACGGCGTGCAGATCGTTCGCGACCAGCGCGTCCAGCGCCTCCTGCGGGAACCGCGCCTCCTCGTCCACCACCGCCGCGAACGGGGCTATCTTCGCCTCGGCCAGCGAACGGACGGCGTCACGGAGCATGTCGTGCTCCTCGGACGGGCGGTACAGGTCGAAGTCAGACATGCGCTCTCCTCAACGGCACTCAGTACCCTCATTTTGCAGCACTGAGTGCCGGACAGGAAAGAGGGTTCGTCTACGGGCGTAGCGACTGACCCGATCAGGCAGACGATCGACCGCCGAGGCGTTGGCCGAAAATCGTCCCGGGCAGGTCAGAACCCATTGATGGCACCGAGTGCTGCAATTTAGGGAACTGAGTGCCAGCCGACGTCTCGCGTTCACCGTCCCGGGACGGTTCGCGACCGAGGGCGGTGCCGTGGGGGCGTACGGCCCCTGCGCCGGAGGACGCAGGGGCCTTCACCTTGCGGCCGGCTAGCCTTCGTCGCCGCCCCGGCGGCGTACGAACACGGCGACACCGGCGGCCACGGCGAGGACCACGGCGACGATGCCCGCCCAGACGCCGGCCGAGAGCCCGTCGTCGTCCTTCTCCGCCTCGGCGGCCTGCGGGGACGGCGAGGCGGCGGATCCCTCCGCGGCGGGCGCCGGCGACGCGGACGCGCTCGCCGTCGGGGTCGCGGTCGGCGACGGGGCGACCGGCTTCGCTCCCGGCGCGGCCGCCTTGAGCCGGAGGGTCGGCGCCGGGTTCTCCCCGTTCTCGTCCAGCTCGATCCAGCGGTCGGTGCGTCCGTCGGCGTAGGTCTGGAGCGTCTTGAAGGCCAGCTTGCTCGCGTCGGGCAGTTGCCTGACGACGACGGAGTACGCGGCGTCGACACCGGTCTTCAGGGCGGGGCCCTTGACGGTGTATCCGTCGGCGTTCGCGGAGAACTGCCAGCCCTGGGGGCCTTCTCCGTATGTCACGTCGGCGGGGGCGATGCCCTCGGGCAGGACGACGCGGATCTGTGCGATCCCCGCGGTGTCGGACTCCGACTCGGCGTCGAAGGCGATCTCGACGTGCTCGGCGAGTGCCTGGGCCTTGTCGGACTCCACCTCCACATGGGCGGCGGCCGGGCCGGCGCCCAGCAGGACGGCACCGGCGGCCGCCGCGGCCGCCAGGGGCAGGTGTCGGGCGGTGCGGTACCGCTTCACGACGCGGAACATGGGTGTCTCCAGGTGTGGGATGCGCGGAGCGGCCGGACGGACCGCCGCCCCGGCAGGAACGGTGGGCGCGGGTGGGCTGCGCCCCGGGGCGGACCCCTGCGCACCACCACGCCGGCGAGCACCGACTCCTCGGGGGGCCGCCTGGCCGGCCGGGCGAACACGGGCGCCGGCGGCCCCGGTTCGGCCGGGACACGGAGGCCGCGGCACAGGGCCCAGGCCGTCGACGTCCGCGCCCGGACCGTCACGGCCGCCGCGTCGAGACCGCGCGCCAGCGACCAGCACACCGTGTCCGCGCGGTGCAGCAGTACGGCGACCAGCAGGGCCGCGACGATGTGCACCGCCGTCATCGTCGGCGAGCCCGGCGGGTGCCCGTGCCACGTCCGAGGGGCTTCTGCCGCGTGCCCCAGGTGTCCGGCCGGGGTCGCCGGCGGGCCGGGGCGCGCGGGCGCCGTCGTCAGCCAGAGGTGCAGCCCGGCCTGCGCTGCGGCGCAGACCGTCACGACCGAGGCCAGGGAGCGCGGGCGCCGGGCGCCGACGAGTCCGACGCCGAAGAGCGCCGCGGCCGCCAGTGTGCCGTGCCGCCAGGGCGCGGGCCCCTCGGTGACCAGATGGTGCGCGCTCACCCCGAGAGCCGTTCCGACGACCGCGAACACGGCCGCCCGCAGGACGGGCAGCGGCGGGCCGTGTGCCGGGGTGCGGGGGCGAAGCGTGCGGGGCGTGGTCATCGCCCGCTCATCATGGGGCATCGCAGGCCCCGGCCGCCGTCCGCATCCCCGAAGAGGTCACCCGTCACACCCGGGGGAGGTAACGCCGGGCGGGTGGGCGGTCCCACGGTCGAGCCGCCGGGCGACTCGGCCGAGGGGGCGCTCGGCCGCCCGGCGTGTCGTGGCGGTTCAAGCAGCACGTCATGCCGGTTCAGGCGGCTCGTCATGCCGGTTCAAGCGGCGCGTCCTGGCAGTTCAAGCGGCGCGTCATACCGGTTCAGTAGGGCAGTCCTTCGGCCGCCGCACGCAGGGCGGTGCGCAGGGAGGTGTTCAGCCCGGCGTCCGAACGGATCCCCGCGGGCACCGTCAGACAGTCCTCCACCGCTGCCCGCAGCGCCCCGTTGAACATCGCCGCGTGCACCTTCACGCGCAGACTGTCCGGACTGCTCCCGTCCCTGCGCGCGAAAAGTTCGGCGAAGACCGGCAGCGCGTCGTCGTGGACCTGGAGCCATACGGCGTGCAGTCCCGGATCGGTACGGGTCAGGGAGATCAGCTCCCAGACGGCCTCCTGCGGTGCGAAGGCATCGCTCCAGGCGCGCACGTCGTCGAGGTAGTCACGCAGTGAGGTGTCCGCGGGCCAGGCACGCAGTGCCTCCGCGACGACGTCCAGGCCCTCGATCAGCAGCGGTCTGACGCAGCTCTCCTTGGTCGGGAAGTGGCGCCAGAGGGTGCGGGCCGAGATGCCGACGGCCTGCGCGATCTCCTCCCCCGTGGTGCCTGCGACCCCTTGCGCGGTGAACAGGCGGATGGCCGCATGCGCGATCTCCACGCGGAGCGCGGACTTGCGCCGCTCGCCGAGCGTGGGCCGTCGTGCGGCCCGGTCCAGTAACGCCGAACGCTCTGCAGCCGATACCTCGTGCACTGTCGCTCCCCACCCCAATGCGTCTGGTCGACGCAGCATAACCAGAGTCGCATTTGGCGCTTGCAGACATCTTGTCACTCAGTGACACGCCGTCTTACTCTGCCGATGTAACTCCCGAGTAACTGACTCGTGAGTCATCTCCAGGCGCCCTCGGTGTACCAGACCGGCGGCCCCGGAACCCCACCCCACCAAGGCTCCTGGCCAGAGCCTCAGTACCCGTGCCCGCCGGTGCGCCGCTGTCTCGGTCCGAGAGAGCGCGAAGAGCGGGCCCGCTGTCCCAACCGCCGAAGCCCGGACGGTCGTCGCACCCTGCGACCGTCCGGCGGTCGGCATGCGCGACGCACCATCTCGAACGACTCCCCACGACTCCAGGGGCCGTGTGCCCCGGACCTCGTATCGACAGGAGCGAGCCGCATGAAGCGATCGATCGGACCGTCCGGACCCGAAGGCGTCTCGATGGAGACGCCCCGTCGGACCCAGCACTCCCCCACAGCACAGTCCACCGGCGAACGGCGTCCCGCCCTCGCCCACAGCCGTCTGCTGACCACCGCACTGGTCGCCGTGTGCGGCCTGGGCGCCACCGCCCTGCCCGCCGCCGCCCAGCCCGCCGCGGCCGCGGCGCAGGCGGCTGGTTCGCTCGCCCCGGCCGTCCCGCCCTTCTACACACCGCCGACCCAACTGCCGGACACCAACGGCACGTTGATACGTACCGAACCGCTTCCCCTGGCACTGAGCCTGCCCGGGGTCGACGGCCCGCTGCCCGGCACCGCGACCCGGCTGATGTACCGCTCGACCGACTCGGCCGGCCGGCCGATGGCCGTGACCGGCGCCTACATCGAGCCGGCGGCCGCCTGGAAGGGCAAGGGTCCCCGCCCGGTCGTGGCCTTCGCCCCCGGCACGATGGGCCAGGGCGACCAGTGCTCCGCCTCCCTCGCGCTGGAACACCCCATCGCCCTGAACGAGGGCTCCGTCTCCGTCGGCTACGAGGCCCTGGCCATCTACCGGATCCTGAGCCGGGGCGTCGCCGTCGCGGTCACCGACTACGCGGGGCTCGGCACCACCGACCGCGTCCACACCTACGTCAACCGCGTCGACGAGGGGCACGCCCTCCTCGACGTCGCGCGCGCCGCCCGTGCGGTGGCCGGCGCATCCGTCACCTCCGCGTCGCCTGTCGGTCTGTACGGCTACAGCCAGGGCGGGGGCGCCAGTGCCGCCGCGGCCGAGCTCCAGCCTTCGTACGCACCCGACGTCCCCCTGGCGGGCACCTACGCGGGGGCGCCGCCGGCCGATCTGAACGAAGTGATGAAGGGGGTCGACGGCAGTTCCCTCGCGGCGGCCATCGGCTGGTCCGTCAACGGCATGGTGCAGAGCGACCCGTCGCTCGGGCCCGTCATCGACGCGCATCTCAACGCGGCGGGCCGGGCGGCGCTGGACAGGACCTCGACCATGTGCGTCGGTGACGCGTTGCTCGGTCTCGGGGCGGTGTCGAGCACGCAGTGGACGACGGAAGGCAGTTCGGTCGCGCAGGTGGTCGACAGCGAGCCCCGGCTGAAGTCCTTCATCGGTGCCCAGCGCATCGGCACGCTCAAGCCCGCGGCTCCGGTGCGTGTGGTCACCGGCGTCAACGACGACATGGTGACCCACGGTCAGGTCCGCAAACTCGCCGTCGACTGGTGCGGCAAGGGCGCCGACGTCACGTACGTTCCCGTCAATCTGCCGAGCCTCGGGGAGAAGAACATCGTCAACCACTTCGCCCCGCTCCTGACGGACCAGGGCGATGCCATCTCGTGGCTGGTCGACCGGCTCGCCGGCAAGGCCACCCTCTCCAACTGCTGGCTGCTGCCCCTGCTCCCCTGAGCCCCCGGGCCCGGCGAGGGTCCGGAGGGCACCGCCGACCGACCGGCCGCGTCAGGCACGACCTGCGCGGCCGGTCGTCCGGCCGTCCAACCGACGGGTCGGCGGGGCGCCGTGCACCACCCGGACTACGCGCCCCGGCGGACCCGTGCGGCCTTGCGGGCCTCGGCGAGCTGCCGGGCCTCGGCGGCGCCGCGTCCGCCGCGCCCCGGGCGGTTGCCCAGGCCGCGGAAGGGCTCGCCGCCGCGCTGCCGCTGCGTCGGGAGCGGCGCGCTGCCGTCGACGGGGACACCGGAGGGCGTCCGGGCTCCGGTGATACGGCTCAGCTCGGCCTCGCCCGAGCGGACCTGGGTGACCCGGGCCCTGACGCCCGCTTCGGACAGGAGCCGGGCCATGTCCTTGCGCTGGTTGGGCGTGACCAGCGTGACGACACTGCCCGACTCGCCGGCCCGGGCGGTACGGCCGCCGCGGTGGAGGTAGTCCTTGTGATCGGCGGGCGGGTCGACGTTGACGACGAGGTCGAGGTTGTCGACGTGGATGCCGCGGGCCGCGACGTTCGTGGCCACAAGCACTGTCAGCTGGCCGTCCTTGAACTGCGCCAGGGTGCGGGTGCGCTGGGGCTGGGACTTGTCGCCGTGCAGGGCCGCGGCCCGCACCCCGCTGCTGCGCAGATGCCTGGTGAACTGGTCGACGGCGTGCTTGGTGTCCAGGAACATGAGCACGCGCCCGTCCCGTGCGGCGATCTCGGTCGCGGTGGCGTACTTGTCGGCGCCGTGCACCTGGAGCACGTGGTGCTCCAGGGTGGTGACCGCACCCGCCGCCGGGTCGACCGAGTGGACCACCGGGTCGTGGAGATAGCGCTCGACGAGCAGATCGATGTTGCGGTCCAGGGTGGCCGAGAACAGCATCCGCTGGCCGTCGGGACGGACCTGGTCGAGCAGCGCGGTCACCTGCGGCATGAAGCCCATGTCGGCCATCTGGTCGGCCTCATCCAGGACGGTGATGTCCACCCGGTCCAGGCGGCACGCCCTGCGCTCCACGAGGTCCGTGAGACGGCCGGGCGTCGCGACGACGACCTCGGCCCCCTCGCGCAGCGCGGCCGTCTGGCGGCCCATCGACAGGCCGCCGACCACGGTGGCCAGACGCACCTTCACCGACTGTGCGTACGGGGCGAGTTCGTCGGTGACCTGCTGGGCCAGTTCGCGCGTGGGGACCAGGATCAGGGCCAGCGGCCTGCGTGAATCGGCGCGCCGGCCCGCGGTGCGCGCGAGGAGCGCCAGGCCGAAGGCGAGCGTCTTGCCCGAGCCGGTGCGGCCGCGCCCCAGCACGTCGCGTCCCGCGAGGGAGTTGGGCAGGGTGGCGGCCTGGATCGGGAACGGCTCGCTCAGACCGCGCTCGGCAAGGGTCCGCTGCACCGCGTCGGGCAGGTCCAGTTCGCCAAAGGCCGCGACCGGGGGGAGGGCGGGGGCGACGGTGTCCGGGGACGCGAAATCCCCCTGGCGGGTGGCGCGACGGCGCGCGTCGCCGCTCGAACCGGCTTCAGGACGGACTGAACGGCTCATGCAGAACCTTCCTCGAGGGCACGCATCGAGGAATTCCCGGCAGGACACAGCCGGACGAATTGCCAGAACGAGCCGATTTCAAGGCCACGCTTCGGGGCCAGAATTTCAGGGCCGGGCTTTGAGGTCGAGCTCCCGGACCAAGGATTTCCATAGAATGCAGAAACAAAAAGTTGGGCCCCACCCTGACGGGCGGGCCCCAACTTTCTCAGACGTTTCGACGTCAGGCGGGAGTGATGTTCTCCGCCTGCGGGCCCTTCTGGCCCTGCGTGACGTCGAAGTTCACCTTCTGGCCTTCCTGAAGCTCACGGAAGCCGGAGGTGGCGATGTTCGAGTAGTGGGCGAAGACGTCGGCGCCGCCGCCGTCCTGCTCGATGAAGCCGAAGCCCTTTTCCGCGTTGAACCACTTCACGGTGCCAGTAGCCATGTCATCTCCTTCGGGGCTGTGCCCGCGGGCTCACACTTTGCGAGCCCCAGCGTCGCCACAATGAACCCCGTCCGGATAAGCACCGGAAAGACAAAAAACGCCCGGCGGCATACAACCGCCAAGGCACTTGAAGTTCGGGAACCACAACTGCAACTAACGTAAGCTTACCACGCTAAACACATCCGTATAGTTTTTCCACCCGTGACCCGCACCGCACCGCACCGCGTCACACCTCGCCTCCCGCCGTACGGACGCCGTTCAGTCCGACGGATTCGGGCGGGCGAGTCCGAGGTCGTAGGCGAGGATGACGGCCTGGACACGGTCGCGCGCCCCGATCTTCGCCAGGACGCGGCCCACATAGGTCTTCACCGTGGACTCCGACAGGACGAGACGTTCGGCGATCTCCCCGTTGGTCCAGCCCCGGCCGATGGCGACCAGGATCTCGTGCTCGCGTTCGGTCAGGGAGTGCACCCGGGGGTCGCCCTCGGCGCCGGCGTCCGGCGCGGTCCGCGGCAGATGGTGCGCGTAGGCGTCCAGCAGACGCCGGGTGAGGGCGGGGGCGATCACCGCGTCGCCCGCGGCGACCGCGCGGATCCCGGCCAGCAGCTCCTCCGGGTGGGCGTCCTTCAGCAGGAATCCGCTGGCTCCCGCGCGCAGGGCCGCGTGGGCGTACTCGTCCACGTCGAAGGTGGTCAGGACGAGGACCCGGGAGCGGCCTCCGGAGGCGACGATGCGCCGGGTCGCCTCGATGCCGTCCATCCCCGGCATCCGGACGTCCATCAGGATCACGTCCGGGCGGAGCTCGGCGGCCTGGCGGACGGCCTCGCCGCCGTGGGCCGCCTCGCCGGCGACCACGGTCTCGGGGGAGCTCTCCAGGAGCATACGGAAGCCGAAGCGCTGCAACGGCTGGTCGTCCACGATGAGCACGGTGGTCATGCCGCGCCCCCCGCCGCGACCTCGCCCGGCAGACCGGTCCGGTCGGGCTCGCCCCGTGAACCGGAGGGCCCGGGCCGGCCCGGCGCGTCGGCGGAACCTGCCGGGCCCGGCAGGCCGGCCGGCGGGGTGAGGTCGAGGGTGGCCCGGACCGTCCAGCCTCCGTCCGTCGTGGGGCCCGCGACGACCGTCCCGCCGTACAGGGCAGCGCGTTCTCTCATTCCGGCCAGTCCGTGTCCTTCGTCGTGGGGCGCCCGGATCCGGACGGTCCCGTCCTGCGGTCCGGTGTCGTGGACCTCGATGTGCACCAGCGGGTCGGCGGTGGTCACCGACAGCCGGATCCGGGTGTCGTGGCCCGCGTGTCTGAGGGCGTTGGTGAGGGCTTCCTGGGCGATACGGTAGACGGCGAGCTGGATGCCGCGGTCCAGGGTGTCCAGCGTGCCCGCGGTCCGGTAGGTGACCTGCGGGCCTGCGGAGCGGATCCGGGCGCACAGCGCGTCGATGTCCGCGAGGCCCGGCTGGGGGCTGAGCCGGGGAGCCTGGGTCTGCTCGCGCAGCACGCCGAGGGTGCGGCGCAGTTCGCCCAGCGCCTGGCGGCCGGTGTCACCGATGAGCAGCAGGGCCTGCTTGCCGCGTTCCGGGGAGGTGTCGGCCGCGTAGGCGCCGCCGTCGGCGAGCGTGATGATGACGGAGAGGTTGTGGCCGACGATGTCGTGCATCTCGCGGGCCACCCGGGTGCGTTCGGTGGCGACGGCGAGCCGGCTGCGCTGGTCGCGTTCGATCTCCAGCCGGGCCGCGCGGTCGCGCAGTCCGGCGACCTGGGCGCGCCGGATGCGTACGGCCAGCCCCAGCGCGACCGCGGCGACGATGGTGGTGCTGAGCAGGAACAGGCCGTCCAGGACGGACACGTCCGAGCGCATCCGTACGGCCAGCAGCGCCAGTCCGCTCACCGTCACGGCGCAGGCGGTGGGCAGGTGACGCAGCCGCCCGTGCAGCGCGAGGCTGTAGAGGGCGACCAGGACGGCGACGGCGACGCGCAGCCAGGCTCCCAGGGCGCACTGGACCAGGAAGACGGTGGCGGTCAGCGCGAAGGCCACGGACGGCCGTCTGCGGCGCCACAGCAGCGGCAGCACCTGTCCGGCCTGGAGTGCGAGGGTCGCCGCGACCGACAGGTGGGTGAAGGCCTTGGCGAGTTGGTCGTGCCGTTCGTGGTGGTGGGGCACCAGGTCCGGCACGCACAGCAGGGCCACCATGACGAGGACCAGCGCCGTGTCCAGCAGCCACGGCCGCGAGCGGTCCGTCTGCCGCAGCCGCCGGCCGACCCGGGACACCCGGCCGACCAGCGGATGGTTCCACACCGGGTCCATCCCGGTCAGCGCGGTCGCTCCGCCGGGGACGGCCGCCCGCACCGGGACGGCCGTCCCCGCGGTGGTGTCGTCGCTGCTCATGGAGGTCACCCGTTCATCGT
>NZ_JBEOWS010000374.1:0-9087 GCF_040296125.1 Streptomyces sp. NPDC002265
CCGCAGGGCCGACCGGGGTGCGGCGGTGCCGCCTCAGCGGCGCAGCGACCTGCCGAACCCGGCGGCCAGCGGCATCCGCAGCCCCAGCGGGGGCGGGGCCGCCAGGGCGTCCTCGACCGGCCGGGAGAACGTCCGCCCGAACAGCGTCCCCATGACGAAGTCCTGCGCCAGCGCGTGCACTTCCTCCCGGTACTGGTGCAACCCGTGCCCGTCCGCGTGCACTTCGAACCGGCACACGTCCCGGTTCGCCTTCTTGGCCCGCGCCGCCAGCCGGAAGGAGAGCTCGGGATCGGTGCGTTCGTCGTTCGTGCCGTGCACGATCATCACCCGGCGGCCGACGAGCTGTTTCACCGGTTCGGGTGTCGCCGCGGCGTCCTCCTCGGGCAGCCAAGGAGCGATGGCCAGCACGGAGTTGACGGCCTCGTGACCGCCCGCGTGCAGCGCGGCCCGGCCCCCCATGTCGACGCCGACGAGGCAGACGGAGACGTCCCCGTAGCGCCGTACGGCCTCGTCCGCGGCCCAGGCGGCGTCGCGTGCCAGATGCGCCTCGCTCCCGTTCCAGCCGCGCCAGCGGTAGTGGACGACGTGTGCGGCCAGTCCCTCGTCCCGGCCCGCGCGGGCCAGGCGGCGCCCCAACGCTCTTACGGAGGCGGCCGCGAGCATGGGTGAGGGTCTTCGTGAGGAGGTCTCCTCGCCGCCGGGCAGCAGCAGCACCACCCCGCTCACCGAAGCCGTCTCCTGACCGAGTGAACGCCCCAGCCGGGGCGTGCGGACCGGTGTCGCTTGCTGTGCCATGACAGAACAGTGTCAGAAGACGTGGTGTACGCCACCGGTCCGTGCGGTCACCGTTACGTATCGGCGCGGGTGAGCCGCCGTTGATCTACGCGCGTAGGAGTTAAGGTGCGGAAATGACGAGCCAGACTGACCGGATCGGCACCACCCCGAGCTCGGACCAGATCCGCCGGGCGCCCAAGGTTCTGCTGCACGACCACCTCGACGGCGGTCTGCGTCCCGGGACCGTCGTCGACCTCGCCCGTGCCGCGGGCTGGTCCCAACTCCCCGAGACCGACCCCGAGAAGCTCGGCATCTGGTTCCGGGAGGCCGCCGACTCCGGTTCCCTGGAGCGGTATCTGGAGACCTTCTCGCACACCGTGGGCGTCATGCAGAGCCGTGAGGCGCTGGTCAGGGTCGCCGCCGAGTGCGCCGAGGACCTGGCCGAGGACGGCGTCGTCTACGCCGAGGTGCGCTACGCCCCCGAACAGCACCTCGAAGGCGGACTGACCCTCGAACAGGTCGTGGAGGCCGTCAACGAGGGCTTCCGGCAAGGGGAGCGGACCGCCCGGGCCAAGGGCCACCGCATCCGGGTCGGCGCCCTGCTCACCGCCATGCGGCACGCGGCCCGTTCCCTGGAGATCGCCGAACTCGCCAACCGCTACCGGGACCTGGGCGTGGTCGGGTTCGACATCGCGGGTGCGGAGGCCGGCTTCCCGCCCACCCGGCACCTCGACGCCTTCGAGTACCTCAAGCGCGAGAACAACCACTTCACCATCCACGCCGGTGAGGCCTTCGGGCTGCCCTCCATCTGGCAGGCCCTCCAGTGGTGCGGCGCCGACCGGCTGGGCCACGGGGTGCGCATCATCGACGACATCGAGGTCAAGGACGACGGGAGCGTCAGGCTCGGGCGCCTCGCCTCCTATGTGCGGGACAAGCGCATCCCGCTGGAGCTGTGCCCCAGTTCCAACCTCCAGACCGGGGCGGCGGCCTCGTACGCGGAGCACCCGATCGGGCTGCTGCGCCGGCTGCACTTCCGGGCGACGGTCAACACGGACAACCGGCTGATGTCCCACACGAGCATGAGCCGGGAGTTCGAGCACCTGGTCGAGGCCTTCGGCTACACGCTCGACGACCTCCAGTGGTTCTCCGTCAATGCGATGAAATCAGCGTTCATTCCTTTCGATGAACGACTGGCGATGATCAATGACGTCGTCAAGCCCGGATACGCGGAACTGAAGTCCGAATGGCTGTTCCAGCAGACGGCCTCCACCAGCGATTCTGCGGCCACGGAGGCCTGAGGCAGGGACGCCGGGGAGATCGGAATGCGGACGGTTCTTCATCGACCGTCCGCATTTCGGTGTTTGCGGCCGATGGCGGAGCGTGATTACGGTCGTGGACCGCTCACATCGTTGCCCACCCCATTTCGAGGACGCACACACCATGAAGCAGTCTGCTGCCAAGACCCTCGGCGTCGCCGCCCTCGGTGCCGCCTTCGCCGCAGTCGGCGCGGGCGCCGCGAACGCCGCTCCGGCCCTTCCGGACGCCTCCCAGGCCCTGGACACCGTGACGAGGACGCTGCCGACGGAGAACGTGGGCAAGACGCTGCCGGGGGCCGGTGAGGCGCTGACCCAGGCGAAGCCGGCCCTCCAGGCGGGCCTGTCCGCGGCCCAGCCGGCCGTCACGCGGGTGCTCGCCCAGGGCCCGACCGCGCCGGTCGCCGGTCTGCTCGGCGGACTGCCCCTGAAGGGCCTGCCCACCCACGGCCTGCCGGTGAACGGCATTCCGCTCGGCTGAGACCGGCGCACACACGGAACGGGGCGCACCCGGTGGATCCGGGTGCGCCCGACGACGTCCGTGGACGAGTTCCTGCCCGCGCGGTGCCCGGCCGGGCGCACCGGGTCACCAGGCGGTGCGCGCCTTGTCCTCGGCCGGCAGCAGGATCCACAGCGCGAGGTAGAGCAGGAACTGCGGCCCCGGCAGCAGACACGAGACCAGGAAGATCACCCGCATCGTCGTCGCGGAGGTGCCGAAGCGCCGTGCCAGCGCTGCGCACACTCCGCCGAGCACGCGACCGTGGGTGGGGCGGGCGAGGGCGGTCATGTCGGCTCCTTCGTGAGCGTCGGTCCGAGGCTGCCGGACGGCTGCCTCAACTGCCCTCAACGCTACGGGGACGAACTGGAGCGAACGTCGCTCCACGGTGCGATCCCGACCCTGGGAATCGTCGGGGTCCGACCCTGACCCGCGTCCTGCCTGCGGACGTCCGCAGGCTGCCGGCGCTCCGTCCTGCGGCGGAGCCAGGAGCGTGCCGCGGGTACGACCGCCGCGTGCGCGAGGGCCACGCCCACGGTGTTCAGGATCAGCGAGTCGACGTCCACGACCCGGCCGGGCACGCCGGTCTGGAGCAGTTCGATGCCCAGCGACAGCAGGGCCGCGGCGGCGACCGTGCGCAGCAGGGACGCCAGCGGGGACACGGCGAGCCGGCCGTGCGCGAGCGGCAGCAGGACCCCGAGCGGGGCGAGCAGGGCCAGTCCCTCGCCGATCCGCCGGGCCGCCACCTGCGGGCCCAGCGACAGGTCGGTGCGGATGCCGGCGAACGGCCGCAGATTGGCGGGCATCACCCAGGGGACGTCGAGCGGGCGCAGCGTGAACCAGGCGACGAACGCGAGGTGTGCGGCAAGGAGGACGCCCCCTGCCACCCGTATGCGGAACGCGGCGTTGCCGCCGACCGAGCCTTGACGCTGCACGCCCCCCAAGACGCGTCCCCCGGCACGATCGGTTCCGGGACACCGTCCACCGCCCGGAAGAGGGCTGGGCCGATACGGCACCGCTGCCTTCCTGCGACTTGACCCGCCGGACAGGCCCTAGCCGCCGGTCACCTCGGACGACGGCGGCTCCTTGAGGCCCGGCCGGGCGCGGACCTCGTCCGTGCACGCGTAGCGGCGCAGCGGCTCACCGTCGCGGATCGGTCCGCCGAGGATCACCGAGCCGTCGCCCTCGGCCGCCGCCGAGTCGGAGAACGTGCAGACCAGCTGGGCGAGGGCGTAGGAGGTGAGGTCCCCGGGCGGGGTGCTCAGCCGCAGGGCGTCGTCCGGGTCCTTCGGGGTGGGCCCGTGCACCGACATCCCGCCGCGCACGTCCGTGGTGTACCCGGCCGCCTTCTCGGCGGACGACGGCGTCTGGGCGAGCTGGTCCACCAGCCCCTGCGCGATCAGCACCCGGCGCTCGGAGTCCGCCGTGCCCTCCGGGACCTTCACCGAGCGGTCGACGGCCACCAGCGACGAACCGCACAGCAGGAACACCTGGACCGGGACGCCGGGCGAGGACTGTGTCGTGACGTCCGGCTCGGACAGCGCGCAGCGCACCCGGGAGGGTGCGGGGCCGAAGTCGGTCGGTACCTCCGTGGACCGGATCCCGCACCCGGCGAGCGCCAAGGCCAGGGCGGGCAGCGCCAGCAGCCGGCCCACGGCCCGTACGGTCGGGCGTACGGTCATGAGGCGTCCCCCTTCGGGCCCGTGCCGTCCTTCTCGGCCTCCGGCGCCGGCTCGTACGTGTCCCGCGGCAGCCGCAGCGTGAACACCGCTCCGCCCTCCGGGGAGTTGGCGGCGGTGATCCGGCCGCCGTGGATGTGCGCGTTCTCCAGGGCGATGGACAGCCCCAGTCCGCTGCCCTCGGAACGCGGCCGGGAGGCACTGGCCTTGTAGAACCGGTCGAAGACATGCGGCAGGACGTCCTCGGGGATGCCGGGGCCGTGGTCGCGCACGCTGATCACGAGCTCGCCGCCGGCCGTGGCGCCGTCGCCGCCCGCGGGCACGCCCGGGCCGGCCACGCCCGGCTCGTCCGCGCCGCCGGTCTCCTCCGTGCTCCCGCTCCCGTTGGTCGCCCGTACCGACACCCGAACCGGGGAGCCGCCGTGCTTGAGCGCGTTGCCGATGAGGTTGGCCAGGATCACGTCCAGCCGGCGCGGGTCGATACGGGCGTGGATGCCGCGCTCGGCGTCCAGTTCCACCGCGTCCAGCCAGGCGCGGGCGTCGATGCAGGAGGTGATCTGGTCGGCGATGTCGACGTCGTCGAGGACCAGCCGGGCGGTGCCCGCGTCGAAGCGGGTGACCTCCATCAGGTTCTCGACGAGATCGTTCAGGCGCCGGGTCTCGCTCACGACGAGCCGTACGGCCGGCTCGATCATCGGGTCGACGCTTCCGGTCTCCGCGTCGAGCTCCTCCTCCAGCACCTCGGTGATGGTGGTGATGGCGGTCAGCGGCGTCCGCAGCTCGTGGGACATGTCGGCGACGAACCGGCGCGAGGCCTCGTCCCGGGCGGCCATGTCGGCGACACGTTTCTCCAGCGCCTCCGCGGTGCTGTTGAACGTCCGGGACAGGTCCGCGAGTTCGTCGGTGCCCGACACCCGCAGCCGGGTGTCCAGACGGCCCTCGCCGAGCCGGCGCGCGGCGACCCCGAGCCGGTGCACCGGCTTCAGCACGGTCGTGGCGGCGGCCTGGGCGAGCAGCGCGGCGCCGATCAGCGCGAGACCGGTGGCGATACCCAGCGACCAGGCCAGCGAGTTGAGGTCCTTGGCCTCCGGCTCCAGCGACTTCAGCATGTAGCCGGAGGGACCGCCGCCGATCACCCGTGTGCCGGCGACGAGATACGGCGTGCCGTCGTCGACGATCCGCTGCCAGTACAGGTGGTACGGCGACGAGTTGGCGGCCGTGATGTCCTGCTCCCGGTTGACGGCGGTGCGCAGCGAGAGCGGCACGTCGCGCAGCGCGAGACCGCTGAGGCCGCCCGAATTGCCGTAGACCGCCGTGCCGTTCGCGTCCTCGCTGACCAGCAGCACACTGAAGCGCTGGCTGCTGTTGGCCATCTGCCGGGCCGTGTACTGGAGTTCGTCC
Organism: Streptomyces sp. NPDC002265; assembly: GCF_040296125.1. Lineage (NCBI taxonomy): Bacteria > Bacillati > Actinomycetota > Actinomycetes > Kitasatosporales > Streptomycetaceae > Streptomyces > Streptomyces sp. NPDC002265. The sequence goes on from NZ_JBEOWS010000374.1 coordinate 5,664, forward strand.
TGGGTCGGGTACTCCGGCAGCGACCCCGCGCGGTTCTGCATCTCCTGCTGGAAGTCGCGCAGCACCGCGTCCTGGGTGCGGGTCAGGACCGCCTCCCGGTTCAGCCAGTAGGCGATCCCGGACGCGGACACGGCGGCGGTCAGCGCCACCAGCCCGAACACCACGACGAGCCGCAGCCGCAGACTGGTGAAGCGCAGCCGGGACCAGGCACCCTTGCGTGCCGCGACCCAGCCGCGGAAACCCCCATGTGCGTCGGTCATTACTGGGGCGCGTCCAGGCGGTATCCGACACCACGGACGGTACGGATCAGGGTCGGGGACGACGGCACGTCCTCGACCTTCGCGCGCAGCCGCTGCACACAGGCGTCCACGAGCCGCGAGTCGCCGAGGTAGTCGTGTTCCCAGACCAGCCGCAGCAGCTGCTGCCGGGACAGCGCCTGGCCCGGCCGGCGGCTCAGTTCGAGCAGCAACCGCAGCTCGGTCGGCGTGAGCTGGAGGTCCTCGCCGTTCTTCGTGACGGTCATCGCGGCCCGGTCGATGACGAGCGAGCCGTAGGTCGCCGCGTCGTTCGCCTCGCGCTCGCCGCGCCGCAGCACGGCCCGGATCCGGGCGTCGAGCACCCGGCCCTGGACCGGCTTGACGACATAGTCGTCGGCGCCGGACTCCAGTCCGACCACCACGTCGATGTCGTCGCTGCGCGCGGTCAGCAGGATGATCGGCAGCTGGTCGGTGCGCCGGATGCGACGGCACACCTCGAACCCGTCGATGCCGGGCAGCATCACGTCCAGCACGATCAGGTCCGGCCGCTGCTCGCGCAGCAGCTTCAGACCGTCCTCACCGCTGGCAGCGGTCGCCACCCGGTGTCCCTGGCGCGTCAGTGAGAGCTCCAGGGCCGTTCGGATGGCGTCGTCGTCCTCGATCAGCAACAGGGAAGGCACGGGCTCATTCTGGCCCATGTCGGGGTGGCGTTTCGACACTTGGAGCGCTCCCATGCAACTACCGCAAATGATCAATGTGGTATGTACGTCTGGGTAGCCGTACCGCGATTCTCTGTGACGGCCCTGTGCGGCCCCTGCGGACGACCCCTGTGACAGGTCTGTGACAGTCGGCGGACACGTCCATGAAGTGGCCCCGGCAAGCTTTTCGGCAACGGCAAGGAAGTACGTCGAACCGAGCCGAACACCGGAAGTCCACGACGGGGGGCGCGAGATGAACACGCTGCACAGCGTCAGCACCAGCGCAGTGATCACGCGTCTGCACGACGTGACCCGGGGTTCCGAGAAGTCCGGTGTCGATGGGGGTCCCTCCCGTGCGAGTGCGTTCGAGCGTGGGGGAGGGCGGGGGTGCGCTCGCGGTACCGGGCGTCAGCACACCACATTCATGTCGGTGGTTGACGCGAGCACGGGGGAATCCGCGGCGGCCGCCGCCGCGGTCGGGGGAGCCACGTACGGGGAGGACACGGGGGAGCGTCGTTCGCTGTCGGAGGCGGAGTTCACCGCCTACGTCCAGGAGCGCCGCGCCTCCCTGTACGCCACCGCCTACCACCTGACCGGTGACCGCTTCGAGGCCGAGGACCTGCTCCAGAGCGCGCTGTTCTCGACCTACCGGGCCTGGGACCGGATCAGTGACAAGGCCGCGGTCGGCGGATACCTCCGCCGCACCATGACCAACCTGCACATCAGCGCGTGGCGCCGCCGCAAGCTGAACGAGTACCCGACCGAGGAGCTGCCGGAGACGCCCGGCGACACGGACGCGATGCGCGGCACCGAACTGCGCGCGGTCCTGTGGCAGGCGCTCGCCCGGCTGCCCGAACTCCAGCGGACGATGCTGGTCCTGCGCTACTACGAGGGCCGCACCGACCCGGAGATCGCGGAGATCCTCGACATCAGTGTCGGCACGGTGAAGTCCAGCATCTGGCGGTCGCTCCGCCGGCTGCGCGAGGACGAGGTCCTCAGCTTCGGCCGTGACGAGGAGAACGCCTTCGGGGAGCTTGTCGCCTGAGGGTCACGGGGGAGAGCGGTACCGGAAGCCCGCATCGGGGGGTGCGGGAAACGGTACGGGGGGACAGCGGGGAAAAACGGGGGATACGGGGGAAGTACGGGGGAGCTCTGCCGCACACGCAACGGGGGACGCGGGAGAGCGTGAGAGGGAGCGGGACTGGAGGGCCGGGGGGTCCGTCCAGTCCCGCTTCCGCGTTCTCGTGCGGCCGGCTCAGGCCGCCGCGGGGGTCTGCGTCTGCCGGCCCACCGCCGCGGCCGCCAGCCTGGTCAGCGCCTCGTCCCGGTCGCAGGCGTACGCGCCCAGGGAGGTCTGACGGGCGACGATGGACCGCTCCGAGCGCATCAGCCGCCAGCCGCGGCGCAGCAGGAACGGCACCGACTTGCGGCCCTCCTTGAGGTCGCGCAGGAAGCGGCGGCGGAACGTGGTGAGCGGACCGCGGGTCAGGCACAGGGCGTCCGCCAGGAGACCCAGTTCCCGGCAGCGCTCGACGATCTCGGCCGCGAAGATGCCCTCCGCGATGAACAGCGGGGTCCGGCCGATGTGCAGCGTCTCCTCGCCGGTGCGGGCGCTCAGCGAGATGTCGTACACCGGCACGCCCGTCGACCCGGTGGCGCACAGCCGGGCGATGGCCTCGACCGCGACCTCCGCGTCCCACGACTCGGGGTGGTCCCAGTCGATGTCGGAACTGCCCGCCACCAACGGCAGCGTCGGGTCGTTGGCTTCTTTGTAGAAGTCGTCGAGGCGCAGCACCGGCAGTCCGGAGCGGGCCGCGACAAGGGACTTGCCCGAGCCCGAAGGACCGCACAGCAGCACGACACGGGTGGATGACGGGTGATGGATGCTCACGGAACACCAGTTTGCGGCATGGTGACGCCGCTGCCGACCCCGCGGGTCGGCTTTGAAGCACGCATCACATCTCAACTACCCTACGTAACGTCATGATTACCGTACGCAGCGATAAGGTGGCAGCAGCGATGGCCCGACACGACTCCCCCCAGACCCCGACCGGCCGGCGCGTCCTGGTCGCGCTCGCGACCGCGGGGGTGGCTCTCGGCGCGGGCGCGGGGGCGGCCGCCGCGGACTCCGGACCGGTGCTCGGCGCGCCGCGCACGCACCCCGGATCGGTCGGCCCGGTCGACCCGCAGGCGGGTCTGAACGGGCTCCTCGGCTCGGTGCGGTACGTCACCGGGCCGCTGTCCGGCCTCAAGCCCAACCCGCTCGCCGGCACCGGTGTGGACCCCCTCGACAACGGCGTCGGCACCCGGCTCGCGGACTTCGAGCCCCTGTCCTCGAAGGCGCTCACCGGGCCGATCGCGCAGGCGCAGTCGATCGGCGGCATGCCGGTCGTCGGGCAGGTGACGGGGCTGCTCGGCGGCTGACCCCGGCCCGGCCGCCGACCCCGGCGCGCACACAGCCGCGCCCGC
>NZ_JBEOWS010000375.1:0-8964 GCF_040296125.1 Streptomyces sp. NPDC002265
CGAGACCTCACGGTCTCGCCACCCCGCTTCGTCGCATCCGGAACCGAGCGCAACTGGCCCTTACCTGCCGCATATCCACCGTTTGCCAGCGGTAAGAAGCATCTTGGTGGCAATCTGCTCAACAGCAGATACGCAAAGTGGCAAGTAGAGGTATGCAGCCGGAGGTGCACGTCCCGTGGTGTCCAACGTCAATCCCACTGTCAGGCGACGCCGGTTGGGTCAGGAGCTGCGGCGGCTGCGGGAGCTCAAGGGCATGACGGCCGAGGAGGTCGCCGAGCGACTGCTGGTGTCGCAGTCGAAGATCAGCCGGCTGGAGAACGGCCGGCGCAGCATCAGCCAGCGCGACGTCCGCGACCTGTGCGGGGTCTACGAGGTGGAGGACCACCGGATCGTGGACTCGCTGATGCAGATGGCCAAGGACTCGCGCCAGCAGGGCTGGTGGCACTCGTTCGGGGACATCCCGTACAGCGTCTACATCGGTCTGGAGACGGACGCGGCGAGCCTGCGCGTGTACGACCCGCAGGTGGTCCCGGGGCTGCTCCAGACCCGGCAGTACGCCGAGTCGCTCATCGCGGGCGCGCTGCCCGAGACCGCCGCGGCGGACATCGAGAAGCGGGTGCAGGTGAGACTGCGCCGACAGGAACGGATCTCCACCCCCGACAACCCGCTGCGGCTGTGGACGGTCCTGGACGAGGCGGCGCTGAAGCGCGTGGTCGGCAACAAGTCCGTGATGCGCGACCAGCTGGAGCATCTCGTCGAGCAGTCCCAGCACCCGCACGTCACCGTGCAGGTGATCCCCTTCGACATGGGCGCGCACCCGGGTCTGAACGGCCAGTACGCGATCCTGGAGTTCCCCGACGCGGCGGACTCCAGCGTGGTCTACATCGAGGGCGTCACCAGCGACCTGTACCTGGAGAAGGCGAACGACGTCCAGAAGTACAGCGTGATGTACGAGCACCTGCGGGCGCAGGCCCTGAACGTCGAACAGTCGCGCCAGTTCATCGCGGACATTGCGAAGGAGTACGCACGCTGAGGAGAAAGTGGCGCACGGTACACCTTCCACCGTCCGGGATGGAAGGCCCCAATGGAATATGCCATCCAGTCGAGTGAATAGTCGCTTCGCAAGCCGATGTTGGCGAGTAGCGTCGATCACGCCATCAAGCAACAAGGTTGGCGCAAACCGCGCTGTGGGTCCGGAGTCGGACGCGTCGTGCGGTGACAGCAACTCAACAACTGGCAATCCGGAGCAGAAATGGCAATTCGTCAGGGCGTCACGGACACGTGGACCAAGTCCTCCTACTCCACGGGGAACGGCGCATGCGTCGAGGTCAAGTCACCGGTCGTCGCGGCCATGTCCGTACGTGACTCCAAGGTCCTCGAGGGCCCCGTGCTGGCGTTCCCCGCACAGTCGTGGAACGCCTTCGTCACCGAGGTGGGCAAGGGAGCCTTCGGCCTCGGCTGATGCAGGGACACCACTCAAAACTTCATAAGCACGAACAGAGCCCTCTCGACCAGCTCGCCGTCCTAGCCGAGAGGGCTCGGCTTATTCCCGCCCCCGCCGGTACCGGGGGCCGGGAGTCAGCCGGCGAGCTGGGCCTCGACCGCCGCGACGATCTCGGCGGCCTCCGGCTCGGTCTGCGGCGAGAACCGGGCGGCGACCTTGCCGTCCCGCCCGATCAGGAACTTCTCGAAGTTCCAGCGGATGTCCCCGGTGTGGCCCTCGGCGTCGGCGAAGCCGACCAGGCCCGCGTACAGCGGGTGCCGGGCCTCCCCGTTCACCTCGACCTTCTCGGTCATCGGGAAGGTCACGCCGTACGTCGCCGAGCAGAACTCGGCGATCTCCTCGGCGGAGCCGGGCTCCTGCCCGAGGAACTGGTTGCAGGGCACGCCCAGCACGGTGAAGCCCTGCTCCGCGTAGCGCGCGTGCAGTCGCTCCAGGCCGGTGTACTGCGGGGTGAGTCCGCACTTGGAGGCCACGTTCACCACGAGCACCGCCTGGCCGGCGTACTGCGCGAGGTTCGCCGGACCACCCTGGAGGGCGTCGATGTCGACGTCGTGGAAGGCGACGGGGGATTCGGGGGTTTCGGGTGAGTTGTGAGAGTCAGCAGTCATGACTGTGATGCTAACCAGAGTGGAGCGGGTGTTCGAGGAAGGCCTCCCGGACGCCGCCGCCCGCATCCGGGTCACCCCGTCCGGGCCGCCTCCAGCAGGGCCTCGCCGGCCGCCGTCCGCGAGTACAGCACCGACCGCCCGGCCCGCCGCCGCCTGACCAGCCCGGCGTCCAGCAGCACCCGCAGATGCCGTCCGACCGACCCGAGCCCCTGCCCGGTCACGGCGACCAGCTGGGTGGTGCTCATCGGATCGCCGAGCAGCACCAGCACCCCCGCCCGCCCGGCCCCCAGCAGCGCGCCCAGGCTCGCGGGCACGGGCGGGCGGCCGGAGCCGTCGGCGAGGACGCCCGTGCACGGGTAGACCACCGCGTACCGGGCCGCCTCCCACGCCACCCAGCCGGCCTGCGGGGTGACCGGGACGAACACCAGCTCCGCCCCGGAGACCGCGCGCGGCGGGTAAGCGTGCAGGTTGATCTGGAGCCGGCTCTCGCCCAGCCAGCGGGTCCCGGGCCGCAGCCCGTCCAGCACGGCCGCCCAGCCGCCCTGGCCGACCCGCGCGGTGCGCGCCACGACATCGGCCTCCAGGACCTGTCTGCGCCGCGCCCAGTACGGCCGTACGGACTCCTCCCAGACCTGTTCCAGCAGCTTCGCCGCCCGCTCGGGCAGATCGTCGCGCTCCAGCGCGGCGGGCAGCGGGCCCGCGAGGGAGAGCCGCAGATGCGCGCGGGCGGCGGCGGACGGAACCGCCCGCACCCGGTCGACCCCCTCCTCGAAGGTCTCCCCGTCCCGCGGGGGCGGCGTGAGGAAGTCGGCGATCCAGTGCCGCCCGAGCCCGGCCCGCACCAGCAGCGCGGTGACCGGGTCGGCCGCGAGCAGTTCCCGGTACGCGGGCAGATGCGCCCCCAGCCAGGCCCGCTCACCGGGATGCCGGCCCGTGCCCGCGTGCAGCAGCTTCAGGCTCGCGAAGGTCTCGGCGAGCGGGGAGAGGACGAACCGGCTGCGCGCAAGGGTGTCGGCGTCGACCTGCCACCAGCCCACGGCCCCCGCCCCCCCTGCTCCCGGTGCGCACCCCACCTTTCGCACCCGCGCGAAACAGTACCGGCCTCCCGGAGCCCTGTCCGAGACTCCGGCCATGACCACAGACGGCGGCTATCGGGCCCTCTTCCGTACCCCGGAGTTCACCCCCCTCTTCCTCGCGTCCGCCGCGGGCATCGCGGCGCAGACGGTGGGCGGCCTGGCGCTGGGCACCCTGGTGTACCGGGCGACGGGCTCCCCGCTGCTGTCGGCCGTGAGCATGTTCGGCCCCACCCTCGCCCAGGTGCTCGGCGCCACCTTGCTGCTCTCCGGCGCCGACCGGCTGCCCCCACGCACCACGCTGGCGGGGGTCGCCCTGGCCTTTGCGGTGGCGACGGCGCTGCTGGCCGTGCCCGGCCTGCCGATGTGGGCCGTCCTCGCCGTCCTCCTCACCGAGGGGCTGATCGCCTCGCTCGGCGGCGGGGTCCGCTGGGGACTGCTGAACGAGATCCTTCCCGAGGGCGGCTATCTGCCGGGGCGTTCGGTGTTCAACATGATGGTCGGGATCACCCAGATCGCCGGCTACGGCGCGGGCGGCCTCCTGATCGCCGCACTCTCCCCGCGCCCCGCGCTCCTGCTCGCGGCGGCGCTGTTCGCCGCGTCCGCCGCGGGCCTGCGGCTGGGACTGACCCACCGCCCGCCCCGCGGCACCGGCCGTCCCTCCGTCGCCGCGACCTGGCACACCAATGCCCTGCTGTGGTCCTCCCGCCCCCGCCGTCTGCTCTACCTGGGCCTGTGGCTCCCCAACGGCCTGGTCGTGGGCTGCGAGTCCCTGTTCGTGTCCTACGCCCCGGACGCGGCGGGACCGCTGTTCGCCTGCGCGGCGCTGGGCATGCTGGCGGGCGACGTGACGGCCGGCCGGCTGCTGCCGCCCGCCGTCCGCGCCCGGCTGATCACCCCGCTGCTGCTCCTGCTGGCCACGCCGTACGTGCTCTTCGTGCTGCGCCCGGCCCTGCCCGTGGCGGCGGCGCTCGTGGCCGTGGCCTCGGTGGGCTTCGGCGCGAGCCTGCTCCAGCAGGAGCGGCTGATGGCCCTCGTACCGGACGAACTGAGCGGACACGCACTGGGGTTGCACTCCGCCGGAATGCTCACCCTCCAGGGCCTGAGCGCCACCCTGGCGGGCACGGTCGCCCAACTCGCCTCGCCCGCAACGGCGATGACCGTGATGGCGACGGCCTCGGTCGCGGTGACCGTGACCCTGGCCCTGGCCTCCAGGACAGCCCCGACAGCCCCGACGGATACGGAGCGTCACCTTCGCCGCGAGGGCGCGAAAAGGCCCGGGGCTCGCTGACAATGGTCCGGGTGAACGTCGTCGTGGAGTGGGGGACACGATTCAGTCGGTGCTGGTGAACATCGCGCTCGGGCTGGTGACCAGCCTGCTCGGCGGAGGCTTCGTATGGCTGGGGGAGCGGGCCAAGCGCGCCCGGGAGCTGAACCGGCGGGCCGAGTTCTTCGGCGTCCGTCCCGGTGAGACCTGCCTGGTCGTGCTGGGCGGCAAGCACGACGCGCCCGGCAGCGCGCACTACGCGGATGTACGGGCGGTCGTGGAGTTCTCCCTGCTCGTGGGGGAGCTGGGGTGTGAGGCGGAGCTGGAGCCGGGCGACTTCCGGGGGAGCAACGGCGACCGCACCGAGTTCTGTGTCGGCGGGCCGCTGGGCTCCAACGTCCGTACGGGCGGCCACCTCGCCGCGCATCTGCCCGGGGTGACCGTCCACCCGTACCGGGCCGGGGACCCGGAGTCGGTCGCCATCGAGGTCGGCGGTGAGAAGTTCCCCTACAGCCGCCGCGACCAGGAGTACGCCCTCGTCGCGAAGTTCACGCCGGGGGAGTCCGGCAGACCGGTGTTCCTGGTGTGCGGGCAGTCCGCGACGGGCAACCTGGCCGCGGTCCACTTCCTGCGCCGCGAGTTCGGCCAGGTGGCCAGACGGCTGCCCTCCGCCGGACGCTTCTGCCTCCTGATCAAGGTGTCCGGCATCGGTACGTACGGACATCACCGGGCGGAACTGGAACGGGACGTCTCCGCGGCCGCGTTCGGCTGATTCCGGTCCGTCAGACGACGACGGTGAACAGGCCGACGGAGTCGCCGAGCCGGGTGAGGGAGATCTTGCCGGGGACACCGTTGGCGTCGGCTCCGGTGTAGCCGAGGTGGCGCTGCCACTTGGCGTAGGCGGCGACGGTCGTGGAGCCGAAGGAGCCGTCGCCCGCGAAGGCCCGGCCGAGGTAGCCCAGTTCGACCAGGGCCGCCTCGACGAGGTTCGTGCCCGCCAAATAGGTGACATGGCCCTGCCTGGCACCGGGATCGGTCTTCGCGGCGCGCACCAGGCGGGACAGATCGACGCGCGGTTTGGAGGCCGTTCCTGTGCCGGGCGCGGCCGGGGCGGGCTGCGTCCGGACCGCCGCGAGCTGTTTCCTCACGTCGGCCCGGAAGTCGTCCATGTCGAAGCTCGGGTCGATCTTGCCGGGCTGGACCTCCTTGTGCCCGGCGACGGACCGCTCCGACCAGCCGTGCGCCCGGCACAGGGCCGCGGCCCACAGCACGGCCTGCCGGTACTGCGCGTCCGGGTAGGGGTCGTGGCCGTTGCCGAGGTTCTCGATCTCCAGGCCGTACAGACAGTCGTTGCCGTCGGCGTCGGCCTCGTCGTCGTGCGGGAGCCGGGTCTCGGCGCGCAGCGCGTGCAGGACGTCGAGGTCGACGGCCCCCGCGTGGTTGGCACGGCCGTGGCCGATCATCCACAGCCCCTCGGTCCTGCCGAGCCAGGCATGGCAGAGCGGCCCGGGGAGATCCGCTCTGCCCCTGAAGCAGATCTCCCTGTCGCCGTGCCCGGCGGTGTGGTGGATCAGCACGCCGATCACGGGACCGAACTGCCTGCCGGTGGCCGCGTCACGATTGTGGGTCGCCCAGCCGGCGTGCTCGTGCACGGTGAGGCCCTCGGCCTTCAGCGCGGCGAGGGTCTTCGCGGCGGACAGCGGGATGGCCATGGCTGCGGTCCTTTCGTCGGCCCGGCGCGGTGGGCGAGCACGCCTGACGAGACAGGGGAGGCGGAGCGGCCGCTCCCGTCCCGGCGCGGCCGACCCGGTGGCGGGCGGCCGCCGCCGTATCGGGCGGTCGTCCGTTCAACCAAGAATCCCGGAACCGTCTGCCGCGTGGGGCTAAATCGCCATATTGACCGCGCAAACGGGCGGCGCCGGTACCACCGGCGCCGCCCTCCCGCGTGCGTCTCCGCCGTGCGCCGGAGCGTCCGGTCCGGTCAGGAGAGCTTCGTCTTCGACACCGCGGTGACCGTCACCTGGTTGTCGCACTCGGCGATCTCGCCGTTGTCCAGGGCGACCTGGTGGCTCCCCGCCCCCGGCAGCCCGATCACGAGCGTGGGGTAGACGACGGGGTCCGAGCCGGACGCGCAGTAGCCGTCGCCCTCGCCCTGCACCTGGACGAAGTTCAGCTTCGCCCAGGCGCTGTCGCCCGGGGCCACCAGGACCGCGGTCTCCGTCCCGAAGGGCATCGTCTTCAAGGGGGAGTTGTGCTGCGGGGAGCCGTTGGCCGCGCCCGCCACCGTCGGATGGCCCTTGAGTTCGCAGGACCGGTCGGAGGTGTTGGTGAACTCGACGACCACCGCTCCGGTTCCGGTGCCGGCGGAGCGCTGGGCCGCCTGACGCGCGGTCACCTTCACTTCGTCGGCCGTGCACGCCTTCGCCGGGCGGGAGGGGGCGGATTCGCTCGCCACCGGTGGCAGCGACGGGCCGTTCGCGGCGGAGGCCGAGGAACTCGCCGGAAGCGAGGACGACTTGGTGGCACCGGAGTCGCCGGCCGACTGGCACGCGGTCGCCAGCAGAGCTGTCGAGGCCGCGGCCAGCACCATCATCGTCGTACGGATGCCGTTCCTGTACTGCATGTCGTCCCCCGAAGTCGGAGCGCACCGGGCGCCGGGCGCGCCGACCGTCGCCGGGGGCCGCCCGGCCTGGGGCTATCACCCTGCCGCGACGCCGTCCGGGCGGTCGGAAGACACGCCGGGACGTCCCCCGTCGCGGTGGCGGGGCCCCCGGGACGTACCGGGGGCGGGTACCGCAACCGGCGTAGCGGCGTCGGGCGGGGCGCTCAGCCGGGGGCCTGGCGGCAGGCCTCGACCGCCGTGGCGTGCGTCGTGCCCGCCTCGGTCAGGCCGCTGAGGCAGCCGCTCCGGTCTCCCACCAGGCCGTGGTAGCAGGCCATCCGGACCGCGTCCGTGACCTCGGAGCCCTGATCCTGGACATGGTTCTCGCAGGCCAGGATGTCGGCGTGGGCCGCCGGAGCGGCCAGGGCGGCGCCGCCCAGGGCCAGGGCCAGAGCGGCGAGAATGCCGGGGATACGAGCCGACGGACGCATGGGGATACACCTGCTCTCTCGGTCGGGTCGCGCGTATTTCGACGCTAGAACAGTCTCCGAGGGCGTGCACTCCCGGAGTCCGGAGGCTCGTTCAGGGGGCTTCGGGCCCGGAATCAGGCCCCGCGTGCACAAATGGCCCAGTGCGGTCAGCATGGAGGGCGGATCCAGGACCGAGGTGCGCGGCCGCGGGTGGGCGGAGCAGGCCGCGGGGGACGGGGAGCACTCTGTCGATGTCCCGGACCAATGACGGAAGGCCTGTCATGCTCATGAATACTCGTCGCATGTGCCGGATGACCGTCGCGGTCTGCGCGGTCCCGCTGCTCACGTTCGGCGGCACCGCTGCCGCCGGCGCTGCCACCGTGACATCCGCCTCGCACGCCTCCGTCGTGCAGCAGACCACCCCGGGCGAGATCCTCAACCTCGTCAACGCGGAGCGTGCGAAGGCCGGTTGTGCGGCCCTTCAGGTCAATCCGCTGCTCCAGCAGATCGCCCAGGCCCATGCCGACGACGAGGAGAGGAACAACTTCGACAGCCATACGGGCTCGGACGGCTCCACCGTGCCGATGCGGATGACCTCGGTGGGCTACAACTACCGCGCCTTGGGGGGAACATCTCCGGACCGGGCCACGGGAGCGCGGCGGCCCATGTGCAGGGCTGGCTCGACAGTGCCCCGCACAAGGCGGACATGCTGAGGTGCTCGTACACCGACACCGGCGTCGGCGTGGCCGGCGACCGGGTGGTCCAGGTCTTCGGCACCCCGGCCTGACCGGGCCGACATCCGGCCGACTCCCGGGCCGATGCCCCGGCCGCGGACGGCCGCCCGGCCGCCCGCGGCTCTCGGCTCTCGGCTCTCGGGTTTCGGGCGACGGGATGCCACCTGATAAACCGGGCGATAAACTGATCAAATCGTCAAATCGTCGTACTCCGGCAGGACGGAGACCGAAATGACCGCTCACTCCGCCCGGCCGGGACCGGCCGGAGCCGCCCCCTCCGCCCATCACGGGGCCCCCTCCCCCCATCACGGGCCTGTGTCCGGCACCACCCTCTTCGGGGCGGTGCTGATGCTGTTCGGCGGGGTGATGGCGGCTCTCGAAGGGATCGCCGCCATCGCCCGCAACAGCGTGTTCGTCGTGACGCGGCACTACGCGTTCGAGTTCAGCCTGCGCGGCTGGGGCTGGGTCCACCTCGTTCTGGGCGTCGTACTCGTCGTCGCGGGAGGCGCCCTGTTCCTCGGCGGTGCGCTGTGGGCGCGCTATCTCGGCGTGTTCGTGGCCAGCCTGGGCGCCATCGCCAACTTCCTCTGGGTGCCGTACTACCCCCTGTGGGCGACGATCCTGATCGCCGTCAACATCCTCGTCGTCTGGGCGCTGTGCACCGGTATGCACAAGGAGATCGACCCGGCCCGGACCCCCTGACGGC
>NZ_JBEOWS010000376.1:0-8964 GCF_040296125.1 Streptomyces sp. NPDC002265
GAGCCATCAAGGGCAGCAAGCATGAAAACCATCCCTGCCCCACTCGCGCGACCCCAGAGTCGCGAACTCCTGGGACGCACTCAAGAAGGTAGGGCAGCATGAACGACATGTTCGAGGCCCTTGAAACGCTGACCGACCGCGATCCAGGCCGTCGGGATGTCGCCGCCGACGTTCTCGGGGACCTCCTGCGCGGCACCGCACTCGACGCCGACTCCGTTCGCCTGGCCGTGGGACGTCTGGTCAGCGTGGCCGTCAACGAACCGGTGACCCAAGTACGCGAGTCCGCTCTGAACTCGATCAGCGAGGCATTCGACCACTACAGCCTGCCTCTGCCCCTCGTCACACCGCTGACGACAGCCATGCCGACGATGGCGCGCGAACTCCTCGTCCACACGCTCTACATCCTCGGGGCCACCCACGACCCGCAGGCCCGGCCACTCATCGAGTCCTTCCTCCATCACCCCGACGCAGAGGTTCGCCAGGAGGCCCGGCTCGCAGCAGCCGAGATCACCGCCGTCGAGCCGGAGGGCCTCACCCACAACTCTTGACCATTGCTCTCGGCAGGCGCCCCGCAGTGACGGCGCCTGCCCGGCCCGGCCCGCTCGACACGGCGACCGGCCACCCGGCACCTCCCCCAGCGCCCGCACCGGGAACCAGACGACAACAGCGCAGCCAGCGCTCATCCCGGCCGCAGTACCCGCAAACCTGCCGGCCGGCCGGACTCTGCCACCGCTCCCCTACCGGGGTGCTGACCCGGCACTACAACCTCATCGACACCTGCGCCAACCGCCAAGAAGCCCTGCGCCGGGCACGGATGAAGGCCGGCTGACTTTGTCCATGAGAACGGGGTTCTGGCACAGATCTTGGGGAGCGGTCGCAGAGCGTGACCAGGTTGTTCGATTGCGGGGGTCTGGGATCGGTTGAGACCGCGTACGCCCTGCCACTCATCGGCCGTGAATGACGCTCCATCAGGTTTCTGTTCGGGTCCTCCTCGGCAGGTCGTGGCCGGTGACGGTCTACCGATGCAGGGCAATGCATCATTCTGGGACTCACTGGTCTTCGAGGGAATCGACGACATGAACGTCGAGGCGGTCACCACCGCCTTCGGCACGGTCCACGTGGCGGTGAGAGGCAGGACGGCAGGGGCCTCGTGTCCGGACTGCGGAACCGTCTCGGAGCGGGTGCACGCCTGCTACCAGCGCAGGTTGCGAGATCTCCCCCTCGGTGGGCAGAACGTTGTGATCCGGCTGACGGTCCGACGCTTCATCTGTGACGCGACGTCCTGTCCCCGCCGCACGTTCGCAGAGCCGTTCACCCGGCTGACCAGCCCGTACGCTCGGTTCACCAGGCGACTCAACCACGCCCTGGAACAGGTCGGGCTCGCGCTCGCGGGACGAGCCGGCGCCTGCCTGGCCGCTCAGCTCGGTCTCGGGGCAGGACGGATGACCTTGTTGCGCAGGATCATGGCCCTGCCGGATCCGCAGTTCAGCACGCCGCGCGTGCTGGGTGTCGACGACTTCACGATCCGCCGGGGCCAGACCTACTCCACCGTCTTGACCTGTGGTGAGGCCCACCACGTGGTCGATGTGCTCCCGACCCGTGAGTCGGGGCCGCTGGCCGCATGGCTGGCCACTCACCCGGGGGTGGAGATCATCTGCCGGGACCGGGCGGGTGCCTACGCCGAAGGGGCCCGACTCGGTGCCCCCGACGCCCTGCAGGTCGCGGACCGCTTCCACCTGTGGCAGGGCCTCGGCCGGGCCGTCGAGACATGCGTCGCGGCCCACTGCGACTGCCTGCGGACCCGCCACCCAACCCGCCGACCAGCGACACACTCACCACCGCCGACCGGCCGCAGCACGATCCGGATCCCGTCGGTCGACGGGCCGAGCGGAAGAAGGCTGCACACGCGTTGATCCACGACCTGCTCGCGCAAGGCCACTCACGCCGAGCCATCGCCCGGCACCTGGGCTGGGGCCCGAACAGCGTCCTCCGATACGCGGCAGCCACGCGCCGGCAGGACACTTTCCGCGAGAACCAGCCCCGACCCAGCAGGCGGGACCCCTACAAGCCCTGCCTGGAACGACGGTTCGCCGCGGGATGCACGAGCGTCGTCCAGTTGTACGGCGAACTGCTCGCCGAGTACGCGCCATCACCTGCCAGATGGTCCGCGCCCACATCGCCACACTGCTTGCCGTCCCCCGGCAGGCGCCACCTCGACCACCGACAGCGCGACAGGTGACCGGCTGGCTCACCCGCCACCCCACAGCCCTGAGCGAGGAAGAACACGCCGAGCTGAAGAACATCCTGGTCCGCTGCCCCGAACTGGACCGCGCCGCCGAACACGTCCTCAGCTTCGGCGAAATCGTCACCAACCGCCTCGGCCCCACACTCCCCACATGGATCGCCGCCGTCGACGTCAGCCAACTGCCCGGCCTCACCAACTTCGCACGCCACTTGAACCGGGATATCGACGCCGTGACCGCCGGACTCACCCTGCACTGGAGCTCCGGCGGCAGCGAAGGCGCCGTGAACCGCATCAAGAAGATCAAAAGGCAACTCTACGGACGCGCCGGACTCCAACTGCTCCGCAAGATGATCCTGCTGCAATAGCCTCCGCGGCCATCAGGCAGCATGAATCCAACTCCCCGTTGCGCCAAGCGCATGGCCGGGAACACGGCGGCCCGGCAGAGTCGGCGAGCGGTACCCAAGTGAACGACGGAGGCAAAACGTGAAGACAGACGCGGACATGGATTCGCTTCGCTGGGCGGTGGCCTGGATGTGCGTCACCTTTACCCGCGACCTGAGCCCCGGGGAGGTCTTCACCCGGTACGGGGCCGACCCGGACCAGGCACGCCTGCTCGACTGGGACACAGCCTCGGACCTGGTCCCGGGCGACTCCGGTGACGCGATGGTCTCGCTGCTGCGGTCCGGGAGGATCGATGAATGGGCCTTCTGCGTCGAGGAGGAAGGTGGCATCGGCTTGGGGGAAGAATCGCTTGCGGAGCTGTCTCGCGGCACTGAGACATACAGCCTGGCGACGACCGACGGAATCGACGTCTTCCAGTACTGGCGTGACGGCGAATGCGTCGAGTACTTCGAGCCAGGCATGGAGCACACCCGGTCCGAACCGTTCGGCCCCTGGTGGGATCGGGTGGAAGCGGCGCTCGCCACGCACGAAGGAGAGGATGCCGGGATGGCACCTGTGGTGGCCCTCGTGCTGGACCACCTCGGCATCACCCTGGACGACGCCACCCTCGCCGGCCCCTGGCCCAGCCTGACGCTCGCCGAGGACGACGCGCCGTCGGGGCCCCTGGGCGACACCTACGCGGGCGAGGGACCGGTTCCGCCCGGGACTGTCGAGATCTTGTAAGACCTCACAACATCGATGATCTTGAAACTCAAGCGTCAGTGGTCACCGTCCGCGTTCGCTCCCCAAGATCTGTGGGTCACGTCCGCTGGAGTGGTGTATCGACGGCCACTCGGTGATCTCGTTGTGAGGCTATGCGGTGAGTTCGGTGGGCAGGGCGGTGTCGTCGGTTTCTGACTCGATCGGGTGGAGGCGGGCCTTGGCGAGGAGTTCGCGGCCCATGTAGCGGCGGGCCTCGGTCCATTCGTCGTTCTGTTCGGGCAGGACCGCGCCGACGAGACGGATCAAGGCGGTGCGGTCGGGGAAGATCTCGACCACGTCGGTGCGACGGCGGATCTCCTTGTTCAGCCGCTCCTGGGGATTGTTGGACCAGATCTGCCGCCAGAGCTCCCGCGGGAACGCGGTGAAGGCCAGCAGGTCGTGCTGGGCGGTGTCCAAGTGGGCTGCGGCCTTGGAGAACTTCGCTTCCAGTGCGTCCAGGACGTGGCGCATCTGGGCCTGGACAGCGTCGGTGTCGGGTTGTTCGAAGACGGTCCGCAGCAGCGTGGCCACCCAGGGCTGAGCCGACTTCGGGACCTGGCTCAGCAAGTTTCGGGTGTAATGCGTGCGGCAGCGCTGCCAGGATGCGCCGGGCAGGACCGCGCCGATCGCGTTCACCAGGCCGGTGTGGGCGTCGGGAGACGACCAGCTGGACGCCGGACAGGCCGCGGGCGGTCAGGGAGTGCAGGAAGGCGAGCCAGCCGGCGCCGTCCTCGGCCGTGGCGACGTCGATGCCGAAGATTTCGCGGTGGCCGTCGGCGTTGATGCCGACCGCGATCAGGGCGTGGACGTTGATGATGGGGCCGCCCTCGCGGACCTTCTGCGTCAGGGCGTCGACCCAGACGAACGCATACGGTCCGGCGTCCAGGGGCCGGTTGCGGAACGCGGTGACCTGTTCGTCGAGGTGCTTGGCCATCGCGCTGACCTGGGACTTCGACAGCTGAGTGACGCCGAGGGGCTCGGCGGGTTTCTCGACCTGGCATGTGCTGACACCGAGCAGGTAGGCGGTGGCGACCACCGAGATGAGGGCCTGCTCGGCCCGCCGGCGTCGTTCGAGGAGCCAGTGCGGGAAGTAGCTGCCCTGACGCAGCTTGGGGACGGCGAGTTCGACGGTGCCGGCGCGGGTGTCCCACTCGCGTGGACGGTAGCCGTTGCGGTGGTTGACGCGTTCGTCGCTGACCTGCCCGTATTCGGCGTTGCAGAGGGCGTCGGCCTCGGCGGACATGAGTGCGTCGGCGAACGTCTTGACCATTGCGCGCAGCAGATCGGGACTCGCCGAGGCGAGGTTGTCCTCGGCGAGGGCGCGCAGGGGCACACTGTTTGGTGCGGTCATCGTGCTGATCTCCTTCGAGCCTAGACATCTCGAAGATCAGCCGGTGGCCGTTCTCAGATCCGGACCCTCACTCCGACGCCGGGACATACACCCGAATCAGGTGGGAACTGGTACACCACTCCCAGGGACGCAACCGATCTGTGCCCGAACCCCGTTCTCAGGTCCTGTCCGCGGTTCCGTGAATCCCAGGTCAGGCGGCGACTGCCGGAATGCTCCATCAGGACCGCTACGGACCCCTATCCTCACTCAGCCGTAGCATGAGGCCAGGCAACGGGTACGTGGGAGACGCGATGACGTGGTCGGTAGCAGCACGGATGCGAATCCAGCACGCTCGAAAGCAAAACTGGGACCCCGACATCATCCGTGGCCTCGAATTGCCGACCCCCCGTACAGCGCAGGACCGGGCCCGCATCCTCGTCGAGCAGCAAAGATGGAACGAAGCGATTAGCGAGATCTGCGAGGCCACCCGATATGGCCGCCGTGACGCGAGGTGCGTCGTCCTGGCCCTGATGTACGGCTGGAAGGTCCCAACCATCGGGCCACAGAGGGCCAGGCCTCTCGGCAAGGCGTGATCACCAACCCTCCAGTCGGACCATCACGGCACCGGAACTGCGGACAGAGCCGCTTTCAAAGGGCAGGGTGCGCAGGAGGCGGCGGAGGGAACGGCGCAGAGCCAGGCGGCGGGCGAGGCCGGGTGCGGCGTAGGCGGTGACGACGGGTACGGCCACGGCGGCGAACGTGGTGATCGGGCCGATCCAGCAGGACATCAGAGAAACTCTACGACCCCTCTCGCGCGGCACCGCCGCTGCAGGACGTGCTCTTCCTCGCGGACTGCATCGCGTTCGACCATGACTCCCCCACGACCGTCGTGCCCTTGCAGGAGCCGGCCACCGCACCCTACGAACCGGTCGGTCACGACCGACCCTGGCTTCGCGCCAATCGCACCTACCGCGACATCCTGGACTCCGTCGCCGAACAGGCCCACGCGGTCCGCACACCGACCTACTACGGCTGCGGTACCTCACGCACGGCGATCCGCTGGCCGACTTCAGCCGCCGGTTCGCCTCCTCCACCGAAACGCGCGCCCTGTACGGCATGGCCATCAGGCACGTCGCCCTGCTCGCCGCGTACATGGGGCTGTACCGGGTGCTGGAAGCACCACGGAGCAGCAACGGCATGGACTTCATCACCGATCACCTCAATGCCCTCGAAGGCTATGACTTCGGGAAGCTGATGACCGTCCCGGTGTTCCTGCCGGGACACGCCGAGGAACCCGTCGAGGCGTTCTCCGTGCTGAAGGAGAGGGCACGCGGCCGCGTGGAGGCCATCACCACAGCCGGAATCGATATCGCCAGACACCTCTACGCCATCCGCGACGGCCTGGCACACGGCAAGCAAGACCTCAGCTCAACGACCTCGGAAACGCCGTCGACGCGGTTGCAGCCGACCTGCCCCTGCTGAAACTCCTGGCCCGAATGGCTGTCGAACAGCGCTAACCGCCCTCGCCCCGGGCGCGTACGCATACACACCCCGCCCTGTGGCGCATGAACCTGAGCCCCTGCTTCACCGGCATCAAAGCGATGTCCGCTCGCAGGTGGCGCACACCTGACGCATCCCGCGGTGAGGGCCGTAGCAGCCGACGAGACTCTTCACCCTCCCCCCTGCCTCTCGATAGTGCCGGTCAAGAGTCCTACAGGCAGACCTCGGACGGATCGACATCAGAGGCATCCCACAAAACGCTGTCCCCGTCCAGCACCCAAGCTGTCTGTGACAGATTCGCGGAAATATGCTGTACGACTCTCGCGAACATTCCCTCCCAACGACACTCCACCATGCATGCGACGGCATTGGCCAGATCAGGGAGCTGCACTCCCCGCCGAAGGAAGATAGCGCCTTCACGCCAATCCCAATCCACCGACGGATCAGCCTTATACAGGGTGAAAAGGTGCCCCTGCCCATCATCCAGCTGCACGACGTCTGCGGTGGCTTCGGCCCCGGCTTCGATCAGGATGCTGCGAGCCTCATCGAAGAGGCTAGCGGAAGTCGAGATCAAGTATGCCCCTTTCATCCCAGTTCCCTCAACATCGTGATGAGCTCCTCCGGAGTGCGCGCAATCGGAGTCCCCTCTCGGGCCGCCGCATTCCATGCCGCCGCCAGCATGTCCGGAGCGTGCCCGATCGCAGTCACTCCGGCGCTCGATTTGGTATCCACTAGTTGACTACTGAACTTGATTGAGTGATGTCGGAGCCGTTCGCCTGACGGCGTCCGGTCCGTTCCGGTAGCCCTGAGGTCGTGAGATACGCGCAGGGCGGTGGGCTGACCGAGGTGGGGAGGGCCGCGCGGGAGCGGGTCCGACTGCAGGCCGCGGAAGGTTTCAAGGGCGGGGAGAGGAACCGGGAGATCGCTGCCGCGCTGCGGGTGAGCGAGCGGTCGGTAGAGCGGTGGCGCCGGGCCTGGCGCGAGCGCGGAGGGGTCGGCGTCCGGTCGAAGGGATCACCGGGCCGCCCGAGGCTCAGCCCGGCCCAGATCGCCAGGCTGGCGCGGGAGTTGGAGCGGGGGCCGCTTGTCCATGGGTGGGCGGACCAGCGGTGGACGCTGGCGCGGGTGAAGACGCTAATCGGCCGGCTGTTCCACGTCTCGTACACGGTGGAGGGCACGTGGCGGCTGCTGAGGCGGCACGGCTGGTCGTGGCAGCAGCCCGCCCGCCGGGCGATCGAGCGCGACGACGCGGCAGTCGAGGTGTGGAAGAAGGAGACCTGGCCGCGGGTAAGAGCGCCGCGGCGGCCCTCGGGGCCTGGATCGTCTTCGAGGACGAAGCCGGGCAGTCTATGACGCCGCCGCGCGCCAGGACCTGGGGTCGGATCGGCCAGACCCCCGTCGTTCGAGTCCGGGGCCGGGGCTCCGGCCGGGTGTCGATGGCGGGCCTGACCTGCTACAAGCCCGGTGAACGGTCCCGGCTGATCTACCGGATCCGGGAGTACCGGGGCCGCAAGGACGAGCCGAAGGGCTTCGGCTGGCACGACTTCCGGGACCTGATCGTCCGCGCCCGGATCCAGCTCGGCGGCCCGATCGTCCTGGTCTGGGACAACGTCCGCCTCCACCTGACCAAGCCGCTGCGGGAGTTCATAACCGCGAACTCCGACTGGCTCACCGTCTTCCAGCTGCCCACCTACGCGCCGGACCTCAACCCGCAGGAGGGCATCTGGTCACTGGTCAAACGCGACATCGCCAACCTCGCCGCAGCCGACCTCAGTCAGATCACCCGGGCCGTGAAGCACCGGCTCAAACAGATCCAGCACCACCCCGACCTGGTCGACGGCTGCCTCAGCGGTACCGGCCTGACCATGGACAGCTGACACGCCAAAGTCCTTATCCGTTGAGCCAGTCCCCCGGGAGTACGGCCCGGACCGCTTCCAGCGCTTCCCCGGTCCGAGCCCTCACAGACACGCAGCCCTCCTCATCCCGCAGCAGCACGTCCGCGCCGAGGAACCAGCGAGTGCCCTCGAAACCCCTGGCCGGATAGGTCGGAAACGGCAGCTGCTCGCAGCTCTCTTCGAGGATCCGCGTGTACTCGGGGTCGGGCTCGTAAAGGAAGTCGCTCAGGTGCTGCGGTACGTGCAGGGCCTCCGCCAGCACCATCTCGACGGCCATCCACGACAGGCGTTCCATCCACGGCTCCCACCGCTGGGCCTGCTGGTCGGCCAGATCCGACAGCACATGAACCGCCGGATCAGCCTGATCGAGATCCTTGACCAGTACACCCCAGGAGCAGGCGCCCTGATTCTCCTCCCGGAAGACCAGCGCCTCGCTGCGGGCGTCGATGTAGAGCTGGTCCGGGTGCAGCAGCCGATCGTGGTTACTCGTCAGATCCTGGCGCCTCCCGAGCAGCCGGTACATCTCGTCAAGGGCGGTCGGCAGGCTTACGCCGAGACGTTCCTCCGCTCGTGCGAGGTTCTCCTCGGTGAAGCCGTCGCCGTCGGTGAGTGGCTCCACCCATGCGTGCGTGAAGTCACGGACGAAGCGCCAGGCGGCCTCGCGGTCCGCGCGTGCATGCTCCAGGCCTTGGCGAACATCGAACGTCTGCGTCATGGTGCAGACCCTAACCTCGCCGTTTCGGTTGGGGCGATGAGGCGTCGCTGAGGGACAACTGTGGGGTGGCCGAAACGATTTCGGTGCTCGGGCATGGCGGAATCCCGGCGCGGTGGTCGGGTTCTCCGGAGTCCTT
>NZ_JBEOWS010000377.1:0-8953 GCF_040296125.1 Streptomyces sp. NPDC002265
GGTCCGGGGCTTCGGCGCGACGAGTTCCCCGGTTCGTCGTGACCGTCGGGGCGGGGTCCTAGTCGACGTCCACCGGACCGTCGTTCGAGCCGGTCCGCTTGCTGGTCGGCAGCTGGAGCAGGCGGTCGGCGGTGCTCTTCGCGGAGCGGTCGCCGTCGGAATCCTTGTCGTTCCCGTTCAGGTTCTGGCGGACCGAGTCGAGGATCGTCAGGCCCTGGGACACCAGCCCGGCGGCGATCTCGCCGAGGCCGTCCGCGCCGTTGAGGACGTTGACGTTGGCGCCCGCGAGGCCGCCGGCGGCCTCCTTGACGATCTGCGGGAGCTGGTCGATCAGCATCCGGTCGAGCGCGACCCGGTCGTACGAGGCAGCCGCCTCCGCCTGGATCTTCATCCGCTGCGCCTCGGCGGCCGCGAGGATCCTGACCCGCTCGGCCTCGGCCTCGGCGGGCTTCACGACCTCGGCCACCAGCTGCTGCTGGCGCAGCTTGGCCTGGCGCTGGGCCAGCTCCGTCTGGGCGGCGAGCACCTCCTGCTGGGCGTGCGCCTGCGCCAGCGGTCCGGCCTGCGCGGCCTTCGCCTGGGCGCGGTCCACCTCGGCCGAGTACTCGGCCTTGACGATGGCGGTCTGCCGGGCGTACTCGGCCTGGTTGCGGGCCGCCGCCTGCTCCGCCTCGACCGAGGCCTGGGTGGCCTGTGCCTGGGCGATCTGCGCCTGACGCTGGATGGCCGCCTTGTGCGGCGCGGACATCGCGTCGATGTAACCGGTGTCGCCGTCGTCGATCGACTGGATCTGGAGCGAGTCGACGGTCAGCCCGATCTTCGCCATCTCGGTCTTGGAGGTGTCCAGGACCTCCGCGGCGAGCTTCTGCCGCTCGGTGACGATCTCCTCGACCGTCATCGAGCCGATGATGGCCCGCAGGTGACCGGCGAAGATCCGGCCGGTGAGCACCGACATCTGCTCCTGGTCGGACAGGAACCGCTGGCCGGCGTTGATGATGCTCTCGTGGTCGTTGCCGACCTTGAAGGCGATGACCGCGCGGACGTGCAGCGCGATGCCCTGTCTGGTCACACAGGTCTCGGTGACCTCGGACTCACACATGGAGAGGGTGAGGAACCGGACCTTCCGGAACACCGGCAGCACGAACTTCCCGTGCCCCGTGACCACTCGGAACGGCGCACCCCCCAGTCCCCGCCTGCCGCCCGAGATCAGCATCGCCTCGTCGGGCGCGGGAACGCGATATCCGAACATGCCTGTACTCCTCAGCTTGCGCCGGCGGTTCCCCCGTCGAGCGCGTCCAATGGATCCATCCACTCGATGACGCCGACCTCACGGCATCCACGCGATTCGATCACGAGCACACTCGTACCTACCGGCAGGGGGGTCTCCGACCAGGCGAGGAAGGTCTCGGAACCGCCGCGGACGCGTACGAGCACCTCGCCCGGGCCGGTGGAACCGCGAGTTCCTATGAGCAGCTTCCCCGTGCAGCCGATCACGGCCTCGTCCTGCGGCATCACCGGCCGTCCTCCTCCTGCTGGCCCCATGATTCCGACGATAGACCCAGTGCGGCCGGGACCCAACGGGCGGGACAGCCTTGCCCGGGAGACCCGGCAACGACGGCTCCGGCGGTCCGTCCGGCGGCACGGCCCGGAGCCTGCGCCAGCGGGGTGCCCGGTGTCCGGTGTCCGGCGTCACCGGTAGAGCCGCACACCGCCGTTCGACCCGAGGGCGTTGAGTTCCAGCACGCCGCCGTCCGCGGTGACGTACACCGTGCCGGAGGTGAAGTTCCACTTGCCGGTCCCCACCGGCAGGCCCGCGACCGGGGTGGTGCGGCCCGTGCGCGGGTCGATGGTGACGAGCTGCGGGGCGCCCGACGTGGTGACGGCGTACACCGTGTCGTCCGCGCCGGACGCGGGGACGGCGAGCGCGGCGGAGCGCACGGTCCAGAGCTTGGCGCCGGTGGTGGTGTCGAAGCCGTCGAGCACCGGGCGGCCGGCGGCCAGGGCCGGGGTGACCAGGACCTTGCCGTAGAGCCGGGCGGAGTGGTCGGCGCCGGATTCGTTGCCCGAGGTGAGCTCGTCGTTGCCGACGGCCAGTTTGCGGCCGGTCCCCTCGGTGTCGAAGACCCGCACGGCGTCCTCGCGCGTGGTGTGGACGGTGGCGACCAGCGGGGAGCCGGAGAGGATGTGCGTCACCTCCGAGTGGGCGCGCTCGGACTTCCGCCAGATCACCTTGCCGGTCTCGCCGTCGTACGCGGTGAGGGTGAAGCGGTTCTTCTTGTCGAGGCAGAAGTCGTCCACCAGCACGGTGCCGGCGACGCCCCAGTCGTAGGCGTTGCAGTAGTGGCCGCGGGCCTTGTAGCCCCAGACGCGGCTGCCGGTGCGCAGGTCCACACCGCCGAGGAAGTTCTCGCTGACGACGGTGGCGACATCGCCCTGGACATGGGTCGTGGCGGTCGCCGCCGTGGGGTGCTTGGCGCTGGTCAGCGGCAGCGACCAGAGGATCTTGCCGGTGGCCGCGTCTACCCCGGCCAGCCAGGTGCAGGCGCTGCTGTCCGGGCCGAAGGCGACCGTGCCGATGCCCTGCGCGCCGAGCGTCGGCGACATCGCGCAGGGCACGGTGGCGTGCTTGGCGGCGGCGGGGAGGCGCGCGGCCTTCCACACCTGCTTGCCGTCGGTGAGGTCGTAGGCCCGCAGGCCGCCCTGGCTGCCGGCCCGCACGAGCAGCTTGTCGGTGAGCCAGCTGCCGATCAGCGCGTCGTCGGAGGCGGGCGCCGGTATCTGCCACTCCCGCGTCAGCTGCTTCGAGGCGACGGCGGCGGCGTCCTCCTGCTTGACCAGGACGGAGGCGGTCGCGCCGGCGGCGACGAGGACGGCAAGGGTGAGCACGATCCTGCCCCACCTGGTCCTTCCGGACCGGCTGCCGTCCGCGCCCGCAGGGGGCTGCGGGCTGACGGCGACGGGCTCGGGGCGGTGGTGGAACTCCGGGTCGAGGACGGCGGCCGTCGCGGGCGGGTAGCCGTACCCCTGGCCCGCCGGTTCGCCGCCGCGCCGGGTCTGCGGGGGTGTGCGGTGACCCGGCTCACGCGGCGCCCGGTCGTCCGTGCGGGGCTCGGGCACCCGCAGCGGCATGGTGGCGTCCCACCGCGTGCCGGAGGAGCCGTACGGCTCCGCCTGCGACGGGTCGTCCCACTCGGCCTGCGAACGGTCGTCCCACTCGGCCTGCGACCGGTCGTCCCACGGCACGGACGGCTGCGTCTGCTGCTGCTTCCGGTACGGCTGCGTCTGCTGCTGCTCCCGGCGGTACGGCTGCGTCTGCCGCTGTTCCCGGTGCGGCTGCGGGGCACCGGTCGGGCGGCGGGGCCGGAAGGCCCAGCCGTCCTCCTGCGGAGCCCCCTGGCCCGGCGACGATTCCGTCGTCATCTCCGTGATCTCCCCCTGCTCGGGCACGCATCCGCATGTGGCGACCGCACTGATGCGCGATGATAAAGGTCGTTTCTTGGGGGCTTGCGCCCGGCTTCGTCGGCTCGTCCCGGATCAGCCGGTCTTGAACGAATGACCGAAGCCGCCGCGGCCCGACTCCACCTGGAACGCGGCGCGGGCACCCACCGAGGTGCTGATCCGCCAGTCCATCAACTGCTTGCCGCCCGGCCAGTCCTTGCGCTGGTCGTACCAGACGAGCCCGATGACACCGGCCTTCGCGGCGCCCCGGAACAGGTCACGGATGTGCGCTTCCTTCTGGTCGCTCTGCGCCACTCCGGTCTCCGCGATCAGCACCGGCTTGTCGGAGAAGTCCGCGATCTGACGCATGGTGGGGGTGAACAGGCTGGAGAAGGCGACGCCGTCGATCGGCCCGTAGTAGCCGATGAGGCCGACCCAGTCGACGTAGGCGTTGCCCGGGTAGTAGGGACGCAGCGCGGCGGTCGTGCCCGAGTCGACCACGTGCGGGGTCCACACCCAGATCACGTTGGTGACGCCCCGCTCGGCGAAGATGTCGTGCACGTGCTTCCAGGACGCGACGAAGTCGGCGGGCTTGGTGTGCTCGGGGCCCCAGGAGTTCCACGGCCCGTTCATCTCGCCGGCGAAGGAGAGGGCCAGCGGGCCGTCGTAGGCGGCGATCTGGTCCGCCAGGCGGCGGATGTAGGCGTCGTCCTCACCCTTGGCGATGTCGGCGAGCGAGGTGTCGGAGGGCACCAGCGCCATCATGGGCAGCTGGCCGTGCTTCCACAGGAAGGCGTTGCCCTCCCCGTCGAAGTCCTCGCCCCAGGGGCTGTAGTACTCGCGGATGTCGGGGGTCCGCCCGGCCTCTTCGGCGAAGGTCGTGACGATGCCGTACTGCCAGGGCGTCTTGTCGTCGACGACGCCGAGCGCCCGGCCGGACGGCTCGAGCATCGACGAGACCTCGTAGTGCGCGGCCGGGGTGGTGGTCCTACCCGCCTCGGCGCCGCCCCCGCCTCCCGTGCCGCAGGCGTCCACCAGCAGCGATACGGCGGCCACGAGGATGGCAGCGAGCGTCAGGCGGCTGCGGCGGCGGGCTATGGCCATGCATCAGGTCCGTTCGAGCAGAGGGGCGAGCGGCGTCGCCGGAACTTTACGAGACCCGCGTGGCTTTTACGGAATCTTCATATTAGTCTAGCGACGCGATCAGGAGCGGTCGGATAATCTCCCTCTCCTCATGCATTCATCGCTTTTTCCGCACTACTTACTGCTTTCGGTGGCGCCGAACCGGCAGATGTGACGCGACGTAGGAAGGCTCGGGAGCCGTCGATGACCAGTACCTCCACGGAGGTCGAGCCTGCTCCCGTCTTCGTGGACCAGACCGGTCAGCGTGGCCGCAGGCTGCGTGGATTCGGCTGGCTGGTCGGCATCGTCTGCACCGGGTGCGTGGTGGCGATGATCTCCGGTCTGATCGGGACCCAGTCGCAGGCGCCCGCCCTCAAGGTCCCCGGCACCGCGAACACCACGCCCCCCGGCCAGTACCTCGACGCGCCGCTGCCCGCGGCTCCCGGCGCCGCAGGGCCCGCCGAGCCCGCAGAGGGCGCCACCGCCACGGCGACCGGATCCGGCGACACCGCGTCCGGCACCACGTCCGACACTGCGTCCGGCGACACGTCCGGCACCACGTCGACGACGGACGACACCACCGCGTCCGACACCACCGCGTCCGGCGCCACGTCCGGTACCGCGACCACGACGGACGGTACGGCGGCGGCAAACTCCGCGACCGTCACCGCGCAGTAGTTCAGACGCGACCGACCAGGAAGTCCATGTCCCGCTCCCGCCGTCACTCCCGGCAGTCCATCGCGCGGCCGCGCCGACTCGCCGCACCTCCCCTGCGCTTC
Organism: Streptomyces sp. NPDC002265; assembly: GCF_040296125.1. Taxonomy (NCBI): domain Bacteria; kingdom Bacillati; phylum Actinomycetota; class Actinomycetes; order Kitasatosporales; family Streptomycetaceae; genus Streptomyces; species Streptomyces sp. NPDC002265. The sequence continues at coordinate 5,340 of NZ_JBEOWS010000377.1, forward strand.
TTCCTGCCGGTGACCGTACTGGCGACCCTGCTGGCGCTGATGGTGCTGCGCGGCATGGCGAACAACGAGGTCTTCCACGACGAGAAGATCGCCACCTCGGTGGACAAGGTCACCGTCCCGACCGGCGTGCTGGAGGGCGGCCCGGTCGTCGACGCACGTGGCGACAAGCAGAACAAGCCGGTCAACTACACGATTCCGGACAAGACCGTCGTCCTCTCCTTCGACGACGGACCGTCCCCCCAGTGGACGCCGAAGATCCTCAAGGTGCTGAAGGAACAGAACGTCCGCGCCGACTTCTTCGTCACCGGCTCGATGGTCACCCGCAACCCGTCGCTGATCCGGCAGATCGTGGCCGAGGGCCACGAGATCGGGCTGCACACCTTCACCCACCCCGACCTCGCGCTGCACTCCGGTTCCCGGCTCACCTGGGAGCTGGGCGAGACCCAGCTCGCGCTGGCCGGTGTCGCCGGCATCCACTCCAGCCTGTTCCGCCCGCCCTACTCCTCCACCGTGGACGCGCTGGACGACTGGTCGTGGCCGGTGACCAAGCAGGCCGGGTCGGAGGGGTACCTGACCGCCTTCATCGACAAGGACACCGACGACTGGAAGCGCCCCGGCGTCGACGCCATCGTCAGGTCCGCCATGCCCGACCTCCCCGGCCAGGGCGAGATGGTCCTGATGCACGACGCGGGCGGCAACCGGGCGCAGACACTGGCCGCGCTGCCCATCATCATCGAGAAGCTCAAGGCCCAGGGCTACACCTTCAGGACCACCGCCGAGGCACTCGGCACCGGCTCCGCCAACACCGAGGTCACCGGCTACGACCTGTGGGTCGGCAAGGCGTTCGTGTGGGCCACCACCTTCTCGGTGAGGCTGATGCCGTGGCTGGTCGGCCTGCTCGCGGTCGTCGGCGTGCTGGTCATGGCGCGGTTCGCGCTGATGCTCGTGCTCTCGGCCGTCCATGTGCGGCGCGTGCGCAGACGCGGCTTCTCCTGGGGCGACCCGGTCACCGAACCGGTCACCGTGGTGGTACCCGCGTACAACGAGCAGGAGTGCATCGCCAACACCCTGCTCTCCCTGGCCACGAGCGACCATCCCATCGAGGTGATCGTGGTCGACGACGGGTCGACCGACGACACGTCCGCCATCGTGGAGGAACTCGCCCTGCCGAACGTCCGGTTGATCCGGCAGCAGAACAGCGGCAAGCCGACCGCCCTCAACACCGGTGTGGCCGCCGCCTCCTACGACCTGATCGTGATGATGGACGGCGACACGGTCTTCGAGCCGTCCACCGTACGCGAGTTGGTGCAGCCCTTCGCCGAACCGCGGGTCGGCGCGGTGGCGGGCAACGCGAAGGTCGGCAACCGCGACACGCTCATCGGCGCCTGGCAGCACATCGAGTACGTGATGGGCTTCAACCTCGACCGCCGGATGTACGACGTGCTCAACTGCATGCCGACCATCCCCGGCGCCATCGGAGCCTTCCGCCGTACCGCGCTCCAGCAGGCGGGCGGCATGAGCGACGACACGCTCGCCGAGGACACCGACGTGACCATGGCCCTGCACCGGGCCGGCTGGAAGGTCGTCTACACCGAGAACGCCCGCGCCTGGACCGAGGCGCCCGTCAGCATGAAGCAGCTGTGGTCGCAGCGGTACCGCTGGAGCTACGGCACCATGCAGGCGATGTGGAAGCACCGGCACGCGCTGCTGGAGCGCGGCGCGGGCGGCCACTTCGGCCGGGTGGGGCTGCCGTTCGTCACCCTGTTCATGGTGATCACCCCGCTGCTCGCGCCCGCGTTCGACATCGGCATGGTCTACGGCGTCGTCTTCGTCGACGCGTACAAGACCCTGGCCGCCTGGTTCGCGGTGATGGCCCTCCAGGCCGTCTGCGCCTGGTGGTCCTTCCACCTGGACAAGGAGAAGGCCTGGCATCTGATCACGCTGCCGGCCCAGCAGGTGGTCTACCGGGTGCTCATGTACATGGTGCTGATGCAGTCCGCCATCACCGCTCTGACCGGAGGCCGGTTGCGCTGGCAGAAGCTGAAGCGCACCGGTGAGGTGGGGCTCGACGTCACGACGGGGGCGATGTCTTCATGAGTACCGCGGAACGAGGTGCCTACGGCACCCGGGACTCCTCCGAGACCATGGCGCTGCGGGTCCTGGACCCCGGCGCGTTCGCCGTGCGGCGCGACGCGGAGCCCGAGGAGGCGGCCCCGGCGCCCGCGCGCAGGCCCGGCCGGGACCGCTATCTCGACCTGCTGCGGGCGCTCGCCCTGGTCCGCGTGGTGGTCTACCACAACTTCGGCTGGACCTGGCTGCCGATCGTCTTTCCCTCCATGGGCGTGATGTTCGCGCTGGCCGGGTCGCTGATGGTGCGCTCCCTCAACCGGCCCGCACTGAGCGTGATCCGCGGCCGGCTGCGCCGTCTGCTGCCGCCGATGTGGCTGTTCGGCGCGGTCGTGGTGCCGCTGATGGTCCTCCAGGGCTGGCGGCCCGACCACCTCCACCCCAACTGGTGGTGGGGCGACCTGGCCTACTGGATCCTGCCGTTCAGCGAGCCGCCGTTCGGGCCCTCGCTGCACACCTTCGGCGGGCACCTGCCGGCCTCCTGGGCCGAGCAGATCTGCGTCCCCCTGTGGTACCTGCGCGCCTACCTCTGGTACGTCGTGCTGTCACCGCTGATGCTCAAGGCGCTGCGGCGGCTGCCCTGGGTCACCCTGCTGGTGCCGCTGGCGCTCGCGTTCGTCATCAACTCCGGCCTGGTCGACCAGACCGGCCGGCTGATGGAAGCCGCCACCGACTTCACCACCTTCGGCTCCTGCTGGCTGCTCGGCATGGCCCACGGGGAGGGGCTGCTGCGCAGGATCCCGCAGTACGTCGTGCCGTCCCTCGCACCGCTGGTGCTCATGTTCGGCTACTGGTGGCTGATGCGGTCGCCGCTGGAGAACCCGCGGCTCGGGCACGACCTGGAAGCGGTACCGGTCGCCCAGGCGGTCTGGTCGTTCGGCGCGGTGCTGCTGCTGCTCCATCTGAGCCCCTCCTGGGAGCAGTGGCCCAAGCCGCTGGAGCGGTTCAACGGCGTGATCAGTCTGCTCAACTCCCGCGCCGTCAGCGTCTATCTGTGGCACTCCTTCGCGCTGGTGCTGACCGAGCCGCTGATCGACCTGCTGTGGAACAGCACCTTCTTCTACGACCACGCGCAGTGGCTGCTGGTCAGCCAGTGGACCCCGCTGGTGGTCGCCGTTCCGCTGATCTGCCTGGCGATCCTGCTCTTCGGCTGGATCGAGGACGTGGCCGCCAAGCGCCGCCCGAGGCTCTTCCCCTACCCGCGCCGCGCCAAGGGACGCCGCCGCATTTCCCAATAAATCTGACAGACAGGTCAGACATGTGACATACCGGCGTGGTTGATCACCATTTGCGCATATCCGATCTTACGCTGCCGCTGTCGATCAGCGACGTCGAAAGGAATGCGATGGCTCCCGCGCTCGATCACGGTCGTCCGCCGGCCCCGAAGTCCGTGCTCTCCCGCCTGAAGGCCCGGGCCGGCGGACGCCGGGGACGGCTGAGGGCCGCCGTCATGGCCGGCGCCCTGCTCGCCGGGGTGACTTCGGTGG
>NZ_JBEOWS010000378.1:0-8915 GCF_040296125.1 Streptomyces sp. NPDC002265
CACCTGCCGATGTTCCGCCAGCCGGCCGCGTTGTCCGGGATCGATCCCGGCTGCTGCGGCAGGGCCCGCCACCGGCTCCCGCACGGTGCTGTGGGGCGGTCGGCGCGGGCGCGGCGCTGCCCGGCTCGGTCGCGGGGGTCGTGCGGCAGGCTCGCGTGGACGGCCCGGCACGGGGTGGCGCGGGCCGGGCCGTCACTCCGCTTCCGGCTGCCCCGCCGCCGCGTCGATGGCCGCCAGCGACCTGCGCACCTGGTTGCGGTCCGTGGTGTACCAGAAATCGGGCAGTGACGCCTTCAGATAGCTTCCGTAGCGCGCGGTGGCCAGTCGCTGGTCCAGTACGGCGACCACACCCCGGTCCCCCGAGGCCCGTACGAGACGGCCGGCGCCCTGGGCCATGAGCAGGGCCGCGTGCGTGGCCGCGACCGCCATGAAGCCGTTGCCGCCCGCGTCCTCCACCGCCTTCTGCCGGGCGCTCATCAGGGGGTCGTCCGGACGCGGGAACGGGATCTTGTCCATGACGACCAGCTGGCAGCTCGGACCGGGCACGTCGACGCCCTGCCACAGCGACAGCGTGCCGAACAGGCACGTACGGGGATCCGCCGCGAAGTTCTTGATCAGCTCGCCGAGGGTCTCCTCGCCCTGCAGGAGGATCGGGAATTCGGGGATCCGGACGCGCAGATCCTCGGCGGCCAGCTGGGCCGCACGCATGGAGGAGAAGAGGCCGAGCGTACGGCCGCCGGCCGCCTGGATCAGTTCGGTCAGCTCGTCGAGCATGTCCGCCCGGTCACCGTCGCGCGCGGGACGCGACAGATGCTTGGCGACGTAGAGGATCCCCTGCCTGGGGTAGTCGAAGGGGGATCCCACGTCGACCCCCTTCCACTGGGGGACGTCCTCGTCGTCCTTGCCCGCCGTGCCCTCCGGGGCGAGCCCCAGGGAGGCGCCCACGCCGTTGAAGTCGCCGCCGAGCTTCAGTGTCGCGGAGGTCAGCACCACCGACCGGTCGGCGAAGAGCTTCTCCCGCAGCAGGCCCGACACGGACATGGGGGCCACCCGCAGGGAGGCACCGAAGCGGTCGTGCCGCTCGTACCAGACGACGTCCCACTCGGAGCCGTTCACGATCCGCTCGGCCACGTCGTGCACGCTCTCCACCGAGGCCAGGGCCTGCTTGCGGACCGCGTCCTCGTCCTGGACGGACTTGTCGCGGGTCGCGCCGATGGCGGAGATGACCGTACGGGCGGCGTCGCGCAGCGCCATCAGCGCGTAGCCGAGGTCCTCCGGGATCTCCTCCAGGCGGCCGGGCAGCGCCAGCTCCATCAGCCGTTCGAAGCCCTCGGCGGCGGTCTGGAGCTGGTCGGCGGCCTTCTCGTTGACGAGCTTGGCGGAGCGTCGCACCGCGCGGTTGACCTGGCCGGGAGTGAGCTCGCCGGTGGCGACCCCGGTGACCCGCGAGACCAGTTCGTGCGCCTCGTCGACGATCAGCACCTCGTGCTGCGGGAGGACGGGGGCGCCCTCGATGGCGTCGATCGCGAGCAGTGCGTGGTTGGTGACGACGACCTCGGCCAGCTTGGCCCGCTCCCGCGCGCTCTCCGCGAAGCACTCCGCGCCGTACACGCACTTCGTGGCGCCCAGGCACTCCCGGGACGAGACCGACACCTGGCCCCAGGCCCGGTCGGAGACGCCTGGAGTCAGGTCGTCGCGGTCGCCGGACTCCGTCTCGTCGGCCCAGTCGCGCAGGCGCAGCAGGTCCTGGCCCAGCTTGCTGCTGGGCGCGGCCGCCTCGAACTGGTCGAAGAGGCCCTCCTCCTCGTCCTGCGGGACACCCTCGTGCAGACGGTGCAGGCACAGGTAGTTCGATCTGCCCTTGAGCATGGCGAACTCCGGGCGGCGGCGCAGCAGCGGGTGCAGCGCGTCGACCGTGCGGGGCAGGTCCCGCTCCACGAGCTGACGCTGGAGGGCCAGGGTGGCGGTCGCCACGACCACACGCTCCCCGTGCGCGAGCGCGGGCACGAGATAGCCGAGCGACTTTCCGGTGCCGGTGCCCGCCTGGACCAGCAGATGGGAACCTTCGTCGATCGCCGCCTCGACGGCTTCGGCCATGGTCACCTGGCCGGGGCGCTCGGTGCCGCCGACAGCGGTGACGGCAGCGTGCAGGAGTTCGGGGAGGGAGGGCTTCGTCATAGCTCGACCACCCTACGGCTCGGCACTGACAAACGTGCGATCAAGCAGGGGATCGTGGCCGACGGCGCAGGCGCGTGCCGGGCCGGTCGCGGAGGTGAGGGAGGAGTCAAGGTGTGGGGCTTCTCGCGTCGGGGGTCGACTGTGACGGGGCGGCGTCAGGGCGTCACATGAGATGGCGGCGGCTGCGGTCCCGGACCATGAGCGCGGCCCGCTTGGCGGGCAGGTCGATCTCGGCGAAGAACCGGAATCCGGCGCTCAGGAATGCCGCGACGGAGGGCGTGTTGCGCAGATCGGGTTCGGCCACCACGCGTGCGGCGGCGGGACACCGGTCGAGGGCGAGGTCGGCGACGGCCCTGAGCAGGGTGCTGCCGAGCCCTCGTCCGCGGTCCGCGACACCGCCGATCAGCAGGTGGATCCCCAGGTCGTGCGGTCGCGCGGGGTAGTACCGGGCGAGCGGGTCGAGGTCGGCGCGGTAGATCTCCCAGTAGCTCATCGGGGTGCCGTCCAGCAGCCCGAGACAGGGCACGTCACGCCCGTCACCGGCGAGCAGGGCGAGGAGGTGGTCCTCCGTCGCGGCAGGAGAGCCGGCCAGGTGCCAGAAGGCGGCGACGGCCGGATCGTTCATCCAGGCGCCGATGAGGGCGAGATCCCTGTCGACGCCGACCGGCACGAGACGGAACTCACCGGCGGGGGTGGTGACCGGACCCCAGTCGGCGACACCGCCGAGCAGGTCGCCGCCGTTCGCCTCGTACGGCCCCGCCGGTGCCGTGCCCGCCACCCCGTCCGGACTCCGTCCCAGGCCGGGCCCGGCCCCCTCCTGGGCGATGAGCGCGAGCAGCTCGTCGGGCAGCCGCAGGTCCAGCGTGTCCTCGGTGCCCTCGGTGCCCTCGGTGCCCTCGGTGACTGCGGTGTCCGCGGCATCCGTGACATGCGCGATGTCCGCGACATCCGCGACATCCGCGAAGTCACTGATACCCCCGATATCCGCGGCGGGGAGGGTGCCGGCTTCGGAACCGGCGTCGGTGGCAGGCACGGCGACGCTCCTCTCAGGAGTGGGGCTGGGGCATGTTCCTCGGGCACGAAGGGGACGGCGACGGTCAGGGGACGCGAACGTCCGGGGACAAGGGTCAGACGTGCAGGGGGTTGGCGATGGTGACGTAGACGGACTGGGTGTCCACCGGGCCGACGAGTTCGTCCAGGCCGTGCAGCCGGGTCAGCAGATTGGCCTTGCAGCGCAGGACCGGTGAGTCGAGGAGCCGGGCGGGCAGGGAGGTGGGCAGCCGGGCGGGGCCGGTGGCCACGGACTGGAGGAAGCGTCGGAAGGCGGCGAGCAGCAGCCGCTCGTCGGCCAGGCGCTGGGACCCGAACGCGCCGATGAGACCCAGGACGTTGTTGATCGCGAGGTAGTACACGAAGCGTTCGTCGGTGACCTCGTCGGAGACGAAGGTGTCGCTGTACTCGCCGATGCCGGGCAGCTGGGCGTCGAGTTCCGCGCGCCGGGACTGCCGGAAGTAGTAGCCCTGGTTGTCGCGGTACCGGCCGCCGGTGGGCCAGCCGTCGCTGTCCAGCACGAGCAGCGTGTTCTGCTGGTGCGCCTCCAGCGCGATGCCCGCGTGTCCGTCGAGCCACAGCACGGGCCGTACGACCTGTTCGAGGTAGCGCAGGAACCACTCGGCGGCCACGGCTTCACGGGGGCGGCCGGTCCGGCCGGCGAGACGGGTGACGATCTCGGCCAGCCGGGTGCGCACCGCGGGGCCGCCCGCCCTCCGGTGCCCGGCGCCGCCCGGGATCCCGTCCGGGGCCGGGCGGTCGTCGTACGGGCGGGGCGAGACGAGCCCAGCGACGCAGGCGACGTCGTCCCAGGGGGCGAAGGGGTTGTGCCGGATCACCACGTCGAGTCCGGTCACCGGGTCACCGTCCGGACCGTCGACGGCGAGCCAGGCCGGGTCGCGGACGATGTCGAAGCCCGGGTGCGCGGCCTGCCACCGCTTGGACAGGCCCGCCCGCAACAGACGGTGCACCTCGACGCCGCGGTGCAGCTCCTTGCGGAGGTTCTCCCGGCGTGAGTTGGTGATGCGCAGGCCGAGGGAGAGTTTGAGCATGGCGGGTGCGCCGGACCGGTGGACGGTGCGCACCGAGGAGGTGGGGTGCCAGGGAGAGCCGTGCGGGCCGAGATCCTGGAGCAGACCGGCCTCGAACAGGGCCGCGGTCTCGGCCCGGTGGCGGACCTCCTGGGCCTGCCAGGGGTGCAGGGGCAGGGCCGCACGGCCGTCGGGCAGGGGCAGCCCGGTTCCCGCGAGCTCTGTGGTGAGGGCGGCCGCGGAGACGGGACGACCGCGCTCGGTCCAGGCGGAGTCGGTGGCGAGGACCGCGGGGTCGACGGCGAGCCAGTGCAGGGGGTGCGATCCGCGCAGCTCGGGTGAGTACAGCCGGGCCTCGGCCGCGGAGAGGCCCTCACGGCTCTTCGGGGTCGGATGCATCGGGTGCCCCAGCACGAGTGCCTGCTCGGCCGCGAGGAAGAGGTCGGTGGCGTCGGCGGGCCGTTCCCTGCGTGCCCGGACGAACAGGGCGGTACGCCGGACCGAGTCGGCGACCTGGGCGACCAGGTCCGCGGCTGTCCCGGCCCCGGCGTCCGCGTCGGCAGCCGCCTCGGCATCGGCGGCGGCACCGGTGTCGCAACCGGCGGCGACTCGGGGGCGGGACCTGCCGGGGGTCTCGCGGGTGAGCAGGGCGGCGATCGTGACCGCGTCGGCGGGCGGGGACTGGGCAGACGTGCCGGCCAGGCGCGGAGGACCGAAGCGGTGCCAGCCGGTCGGGGACCAGTAGCGGACGGGGACGAGCAGGGCCGTGGCGCTGGTGGGGAGGGGGACGCGCAGGACGCCGTCGTCGGGTGCGGACAGGCCGGACTCGCGTACCCAGCAGCGCAGCAGGTTCTCGACGGCGGCGGCCTCGGCGGCCGTGTGCGGGTCGGGATGTTCCAGGAGGTCGCCCGCGTCGGCGGACACCCGGTCGACGTGCGGGATGCCTTCGGCCGCCCCCACTGCTCCCGAAGACACCTCGACGGTCAGGAGCCCGCCCGCGGCCGGGGATCCGTCCACTGCCGAGAATCCACCCGTGGCCGGAACTTCGTCCGTCGCCGGGAATCCACCCGCGGTCAGGAGCCTGTCCACTGCCGAGACTCCACCCGCAGCCGGGACTTCGTCCGTCGCCGGGAATCCACCCGCGGCCGGGAGTTCGTCCATTGCCGGGAATCCACCCGTGGCCGGGACTTCGTCCGTCGCCGGGAATCCGCGCGCACTCAGGCGCCCGCCCTCGGTCAGGAGTCCGTCCGCAGTCAGGAGCCCGTCCGCTGTCGGGGCTCCCTCGTGCTGACGGGGGACGGAGCCTTCGCCGAGACCCGTGTCCACGGCGGGCCGGGGCCGCGCCTCGGAGGGGTCCGGCATCGGCACGGAGGTGGCATGGGGGGTGGTGTTCAAGTCGGTTCCTCACGGGTGTTCTGGCGTGGTGCGGCGGCGACCGGCGTCCGGGCGGGGTCTGCCCGGGGTCTGCCGCGGGGGCATGGCCCCGACGGGAACGCGGCCCGGCACGCCCGGCACGGAACACCGGGCGCACGGGTGAGCCGTGGGTCGCTCGCTACCCCGCGCGCTCGGCGCGGTCGCCCTGACCGCGTCGGCGGCCCTGCGGCACCGGCGCCCGGTCAGGGGCCGCGCGCTTCCTGGCCGCCGACGCCACCGCGTCGGCGAGCCGGTCGAGCACGGCGGAGGCCTGGTCGTCGGTGATGGTCAGCGGCGGAAGCAGGCGTACGACGCTGGAGTGGCGGCCGCCGAGCTCGACGATCAGGCCGCGTCGCAGGCACTCCCGCTGGACGGCTGCCGCGAGTTCGGGGTCCGCCGGGCGCGGCCCGTTCGCGGAGGCGCCCCCGTCCCCGCCCTCGTCCCCGTCCGCGTCGGCTTCCGCCTCCGCGTCCACGAGTTCGACGCCGATCATCAGCCCGCGCCCCCGCACATCCCCGATGCACGGAAAATCCCGCGCCAGGTCGCCGAGTCGGGTCAGCATCCGCGAACCGAGGGTGGCCGCCCGTTCGGAGAGGCGGTGTTCGCGGACATGACGAAGGGTCGCGGTGCCCGCGGCCATGGCGAGTTGGTTGCCCCGGAAGGTGCCTGCGTGGGCGCCGGGTTCCCAGACGTCGAGGTCGTCGCGGTAGACCACGACGGCCAGGGGAAGACTGCCGCCGATGGCTTTCGAGAGCACCATCACGTCGGGGGTGACACCGCTGTGCTCCACCGCCCAGAAGGCACCGGTCCGGCCGACTCCGGTCTGGATCTCGTCGGCGATCAGCGGGATGGACCGATCGGCGGTGATCTGCCGCATGCGCCGCAGCCAGGTGTCCGGCGCGGGGATCACCCCGCCCTCGCCCTGGACGGGTTCGAGGATCATCCCGGCGGGCTGCCGCACGCCCGACTTGGGGTCGTCGAGGACTGACTCGGTCCAGCGGGCGGCGAGTTCGGCGCCGCTCGGACCGCCGACGCCGAACGGGCAGCGGTAGTCCTGCGGATAGGGCAGACGGGTGACGCGGACGTCGCAGGCGCCGCCGGAGGCGGCGAGGGCTCCGGCCGTCATGCCGTGGTAGGCGCCGGTGAAGGCGAGGACGCCGGAGCGGCCGGTCGCGGCCCGTACGAGCTTGAGCGCGGCCTCCACCGCGTCCGTGCCGGCCGGTCCGCAGAACTGCACGCGGGCGCGGTCGGCCAGCCCGGGGGGCAGGTTGTGGAACAGCTCGGTGACGAAGGCGTCCTTGACGGGGGTCGCCAGGTCCAGGACGTGCAACGGCGCGCCCGAGTCGAGAACCTTGCGGATCGCGTCCAGGACGACCGGGTGGTTGTGCCCCAGGGCGAGGGTCCCGGCGCCGGAGAGGCAGTCGAGATAGCGGCGGCCGTCGGCCCCTTCGATGGTCAGCCCGCGGGCCCGCACCGGCACGATCGGCAGGGCGCGTGCGTAGGTGCGTGCAGCCGACTCGCGTGCCGACTGCCGCCGCAGGATTCCCTCGGTCACCGCCACGGCTCCCACTCCTCCCCGCATGCCCCCGCGCAGTCCCCACCGGTAACAACCGCGGACCGCCCGCCGGGTTACGGCCTGCTCCAAGATCCTTGCCGCGCCGGGCCCTTCGGGGGACATCGCGGCACCGCGCGACGCACCCGGAGACCGACGTCACGGCAGGCCGACGGCCCCCGGCGCAACCACGTGTGAACGGCCGCCAATTCAGCACCTCCCCGAACGACTGGGCAGGTCAGGCGCCTTGTAGCCGAACCGTTGCCGATCCGTCGGCACTCCCCCACAGCGAGCGCATAGTGTGTGTTGCCGTTCCCACGGCGTGTGTCCCACGCCAAGTCGTTTCCGTTCAGGGGGAGTCAGACCATGCGATCCATACGGCCGTCGTTCACCGCTCGATGTGGGGGGAGTGCGCGCCGCAGGACCTCCCCCGTGCCGGCGGCCATCGCCCTGGCCTCGGTGCTGGCGCTCACCGCCACCGCGTGCTCGTCGGGCGACACGGACGCCGGGAGCCAGGTCTCCGCGTCGGCCTCCGCGACCGGCGGTGGCGACGACAAGATCAAGATCCCGGACGACATCAGGGACAAGCTCAAGAAGCACGGGATCGACATCGACAAGTGGAAGGGCGGCGCCTGGAAGAAGTGGGACAAGGACGACTGGCTGCGTGAGGCGCAGGACTACGTCAACCCGATCATCGAGGGACTGTGGAGCTCGGACCGGATGCGGGGCGCCGACGACCCGGACCAGGGCGTGGACGAGAACGACCTCTCGGGCGACCAGGGAGTGACCGACCCGACGCCCGCGCCGGTGCGGGCCACGTCGGTGGCGCCCGAGTACCACGCCAACGCCCCGGAGGCGGGCAAGGTGTTCTTCGACTCCCCGGAGGGCACGATGGTCTGCTCGGCGACGGTCGTGCGGGACCCGGCCCACCCCGGCAAGTCCAACCTGGTGTGGACGGCGGGCCACTGTGTGCACGCGGGCAAGAAGGGCGGCTGGTACCGCAACCTCGCGTTCGTGCCGTCGTACAACAACGCGGGTGACACGGCGGAGCAGTTGCAGACCGCGCCCAAGGACGAGGTCGCTCCCTACGGTGTGTGGTGGGCGGACTGGGCCCAGACCTCGGACCAGTGGATCAACGGGGGCGGTCCGACGGGCGGCGACGGAGCCCCGTACGACTTCGCCGTCATCCATGTGACGCCGGAGAAGGGCGGCACGGGCAAGTCCCTGGAAGAGACGGTCGGTTCGGCGCTCCCGGTGAACTTCAACGCTCCGGCCGTGCCGAAGGTCGACAGCATCACGGCGACGGGCTTCCCGGCGGCACCGCCGTACGACGGCCAGACGCTGTACCGGTGCCAGGACAAGCCGGGCCGGCTGTCGATCAACGCCTCGGACCCGACGATGTACCGGATCGGGTGCACGATGACCGGTGGCTCCTCGGGCGGCGGCTGGGTCGCGGCCGGTGCGAACGGCAAGCCCGCGCTGGTGTCCAACACCTCGATCGGCCCGGTGACCGCGGGCTGGCTGGCGGGTCCGCGGCTGGGCCCGGTGGCCAAGAAGGTGTACGACTCGGTCAGCGACAAGTTCGCCCACTGACTACTGGCCCCTAGCCACTAGCTACCGGCTACCGGCTACCGGCTCGTCGTACGCGAAGGCCCGCCCCCTTGGAGACTGTCTCCCGGGGGCGGGCCTTC
>NZ_JBEOWS010000379.1:0-8895 GCF_040296125.1 Streptomyces sp. NPDC002265
GGCCGCCGCTGCGGGAGAGCACCAGGGCCGTGTCCCTCCCCTGCGCGGGGGCGGGACACGGCCCTTGGACGTGCCGGTGGCGTGCCGGTACGGATCTTCCGCTCGCGTCGTCCGGTCAGTACCGCGGACGGTTGAACCAGGCGGCGCCGGACGGGGCGATCATCGCCGCCGCCATGACGCCGCCGAAGCCGATCCACAGCAGCGCCCACACGAAGGCGGCCGAGGACTTGGCGTCGGCCGCGCCGATCAGGATGAGGACGCCGAAGAGGGCGCCCAGGATGCCGTAGATCATGGTGGTGATGCGGATGCCCTGGCCGCCGCGGGAGAACTTCACGCCCAAGGTGATCGACAGTGCCGTCAGGCCCAGGAAGATCACCCCGATGACGACGATGATGCCCGCCGACGCGTGACCGAGGTCGGAGAAGCCGTTCCTGCCGAACGTGTCCTCGCCCGAGTTGGAGGCGTCGTTGACCGCGGCGGCGCCGAGGATCATCAGGAGGCCGCCGATGGCCTGCACCGCCGCCACGATGTAGAGCAGGACCCGCGCGGTCGTCATCAGGCCCGGCATCGTCTGCGGCATCGCGTTCACACCCGCGTAGCCGGGGTACGCCTGCTGCGGGTATCCGTAGCCCTGCTGCGGCGGGACGCCGGGCGGCTGCTGGGGGTAGCCGTAACCGGGCGCGGCCGGCGGCTGCTGGGGCGGCTGCCCGTAGGGGTTGTTCGGGTCGCCGAAACTCATGGCGGTCCTTCCTCCGTGTTGCCCAGGTGCGGGGACGACGCGCGGCACGGTTTCGGAGGAAAGTTCTACAGATGCGGTCCGTCCCCCCGGTACTGCCCGCGACACTGTGCTGCTCATCGTTCTTTAGACGCCTCTTACTTGTCCAGCGGCATTCCGCATGTGTTGTGCAAGTGCAACATCGCCGATCATGGGCGGATACTGCGGATTCGGCTGGTATGGCGGATACGGGCGCCGCGCGACGGACCCGGATTGGAACACGGGGGCGGTCATCCGGGAGGATGGGGTCATGACCGCCCAGATTCTCGATGGCAAGGCCACCGCAGCCGAGATCAAGTCCGATCTGACCGTCCGCGTTGCGGCGCTGAAGGAGAAGGGCGTCACGCCCGGCCTCGGCACGATCCTCGTCGGGGACGACCCCGGCAGCCAGAAGTACGTCGCAGGAAAGCACCGCGACTGCGCCGAGGTCGGCATCGCGTCCATCCAGCGCGAACTGCCCGCCACCGCCACGCAGGACGAGATCGAGGCGGTCGTGAGGGAGCTGAACGACGACCCGGCGTGCACCGGCTACATCGTCCAGCTGCCGCTGCCCAAGGGCATCGACGAGAACCGCATCCTCGAACTGATGGACCCGCACAAGGACGCCGACGGCCTGCACCCGACCAACCTCGGCCGTCTGGTGCTCAACGAGCCCGCCCCGCTGCCCTGCACCCCCAACGGTGTGCTGACGCTGCTGCGCCGCTACGGCGTGGAGACCAAGGGTGCCGAGGTGGTGGTCGTCGGACGTGGCGTCACCATCGGGCGTTCGATGCCGCTGCTGCTGACGCGGCGCAGCGAGAACGCGACGGTGACCCAGTGCCACACCGGCACCCGTGACCTGTCCGCCCACCTCAAGCGGGCCGACATCATCGTCGCCGCGGCCGGCTTCGCGCACCTGATCCGTCCCGAGGACGTCAAGCCGGGTGCCGCCGTCCTCGACGTCGGTGTCTCGCGCAACGCCGAGGGCAAGATCGTCGGGGATGTCCACCCGGGCGTCGCCGAGGTGGCCGGCTTCATCTCCCCGAACCCGGGCGGGGTCGGCCCGATGACCCGTGCCCAGCTGCTCGTCAACGTGGTCGAGGCGGCGGAGCGCAGTGCCGGCTGAGGCGGACGAGACCCGGAAGGAGGCCGCAGGGACCTCCGCGCAGACCTCCGCACGGACCTCCGTACGGGCGTCCGCGCAGGTCACCGCGGCGGACCCTGCGGAGGGCGACGTGCGGAACGGGAGCCGGGACGGTGAGCGGGCCGGCGGACAGGCCGACGCCCGCGCCGAGGGGCAGGGCGGCCGACAGGCCGACGCCGCCGACGACGGGCAGGCCGGTGAGCAGGGCGGTGAGCAGGCGGACGCGGAGCTCACGGTCCGCGACCCGGTCAGCGCGCCCGATGCAAGCGGCAAGCCGAAGCGCGCCACGCGCCGGTTCCCGCTGTTCACCAAGGACACCGCGCGCCCCGAGGGTGGCGGCCGGGCCGCGCCCGGCGACGCCCCGGCCCCGGCGCGGCAGTGGCCGATCCTCGCCGTGCTGGTCGTGGTCGGGCTGGGCCTGCTGCTGACGGCGCTGGACCAGTTCCGGGTCGGGACGATCCTGATCGGCGCCGCCCTCCTCGCCGGAGCGGTCATGCGCTGGATACTGCCCGGCGTCGGCATGCTCGCGGTGCGCTCCCGCTTCACGGACATCGCGACCTACGGCGTGCTGGGCCTCGCCATCGTGCTGCTCGCCCTGATGGCGCAGCCGAACCCGTGGCTGGTGATCCCCTTCCTGAAGGGCGCCCTGCACTTCAGCGTCAGCGGCTGATTCCCGCGTACGACGTACGGCGGTCCGTCCTCACCCCCGTCGGAGGACGGCCCGCCGCCGGACACCACCCTCCCCCGCCGCGAACGCGCGGTTCAACCGCTGCAGATGCGCTGTGTCACGGAAGTGACCGTTCCGCTACCGTGTCCGCGCCATGCCACAAGCGTGCTGCCGCGAGCGTGCTGCCGTCGGCGTGAAGCCCTCGGTGTGAAGCCCTCGGTGTGAAGCCGCCGGTGTGATGCCTCGACCGGGTGATCCGGAGGCATTTGAGGCACGTGAGGTCACGCTTGTGTGCCCACTGTGTCGATGAGTTGACAAGTTCGGAAAGCGACCCGAATCGGGCGTACACCGCGACTAACGTGTCCAATCAGGACGGTCCGGGACGTCCGCCGATCAGTCGGGCGTGCAGAGGTGCACGCGCGCGGTCCGCACGCTCCCGTGCGCCTTCACCCCGGGAACTGGGACCACGGCCGGGCGCATCCCTGTGGGTAGCCGGAACGGGGACCTGGCGGAGGGCGTCACGCACGGGAACGAGCGGCACCTGCCGGGGGGAAGAGGGGGGTTCGATGCCTCGTTGGAGAGCCTTGCCGGATGAACTCGATCCGCAGGTGGGGGAGTTCGTCAGCCAGTTACGGCGGCTGGTGGACCGCGGCGGTCTGAGCATCTCGGCGGTGGCCGACCGTACGGGCTACAGCAGGACGTCCTGGGAGCGCTATCTCAACGGCCGGCTCCTGGCGCCCAAGGGGGCGATCGTGGCCCTGGCCGAGGTCACCGGCACCAGTCCGGTCCATCTGACCACCATGTGGGAACTCGCCGAACGCGCCTGGAGCCGTTCGGAGATGCGTCACGACATGACCATGGAAGCCTTCCGGATCTCCCAGGCGCGGGCCGCGCTGGGGGAGTTCGGCGCCCCGTCCGTGGGCACCGACCCGCCCGGGAAGGGCAGAGCGGCCCGCCAGGGCGGCGGTGCCATGGTGACCCCCGGGATCGCGGGCCCCGCGGGTGTCGCCCCGACGGTGCCGCAGCAGCCGGGACGACCCGACGTCGACGCCCGGCAGCGCGACCAAGCCGCCCGCCGCGGTTCGGGCCCGCGCCCGGGTCCGTACGGCGCCCCGCCGCAGGGGGAGGGACCGGGGACCGGCGGGCCGGGGGCCGACGGTCCGGTCGGCTCGCCCGGAAAGCGGCGGGCGACGATGTTCCTCGCGGGTCTCGTCGGTGTCCTCGTCGTCATGGCCGGGGTGTTCTGGTTCGCCACCGACGACGGCGACGGCAAGGGCGAGGCGGGGGCGGCCGGTTCACCCTCGGTGTCGGCCGGCACCACCGCCGCGCTGCCCGCCGGGGTGAAGTGCAGCGGAGCGGGCTGCACCGGCAAGGACGCGGAGAGCATGGGGTGCAGCGGCGCCCTGGTGGCCACCGCCGAGAGGGCGACCGTCGCCACGACCGTCGTCGAGGTCCGCTACAGCGCGACCTGCAAGGCCGCGTGGGGTCGCATCACGGGCGCCACGCAGGGGGACAAGGTCCAGGTCACCGTCGGTACGGCCCGGCAGTCCGGGAGCATCACGGCCGCCGGGGACACCATCGCGTACACGCCGATGCTGGCCGTGCGGGACGCGGGCGAGGCGAAGGCGTGCGCGACCCTGGCGTCCGGACGCCAGGGGTGCACGCGGTAGCGGTCCGGACCGAAAGGCGCAGCACGTGGCGGCGGTCCGAGCCGTGGTGGTGTCGGCCGTGTCGGCCGTCGTGCGGGCCGCAGTGGAGCGAGCCGTGGGGTGCGACCGGCGTCACGAAACAATTCGGTGCCGGACAGGCATGACCGTCGGCATCCGGGGCAGGCGGACATCACCCCCACGGGAGTCCGGCAATCCGGCACCCCCACGGCGGCCGCCCACGTCCCCCTCTCCCGGACCGGCGGCCGCCGCTTTCACGCTCCGGGCCGTAAGCCCTGCCGTCGTGCGTACCCTCCGGGTCGTAAGTCCGGCCGCCGGGTACGCCGTCCGGGTCGTAGGCCCCGCCGCGACGCTCACCCTCCGGGCCGCAGGACCGCCGTCGTGCTCACCCTTCCGGCGATACGCCAACCGCCGTATTTCCGCCCGGACGTTCGCCCGGTCGGCGTCCCTCTGTGGGGCGGGCCACAGGGGTCCGCGCATCCGGCGTCCCGGAGGCGCGATAGCCTGACCGCTGGATCTCTCTTGACGCCAAGAGATCGATCATTCGTACCAGTGATCGATCATCGCGGCCGGCGCCGGTCACGAGCCGACGGCGGGGATCCCGAACCCCCGGGGCAGGGACGCCCCACCGCCAGCTGTCATACGGAGAACGCCATGACCCGCACTCCCGTGAACGTCACCGTCACCGGCGCGGCCGGCCAGATCGGTTACGCCCTGCTCTTCCGCATCGCCTCCGGTCAGCTGCTCGGCGCGGACGTGCCGGTCAAGCTTCGCCTTCTCGAGATCACCCCGGCGCTCAAGGCCGCCGAGGGCACCGCCATGGAGCTGGACGACTGCGCGTTCCCGCTGCTCCAGGGCATCGACATCAGCGACGACCCGAACGTCGCCTTCGACGGCGCCAACGTCGCCCTCCTCGTGGGCGCCCGCCCGCGCACCAAGGGCATGGAGCGCGGCGACCTGCTGTCCGCCAACGGCGGCATCTTCAAGCCGCAGGGCAAGGCCATCAACGACCACGCCGCGGACGACATCAAGGTCCTCGTCGTCGGCAACCCGGCCAACACCAACGCGCTCATCGCGCAGGCCGCCGCTCCGGACGTACCGGCCGAGCGCTTCACCGCGATGACCCGTCTGGACCACAACCGCGCGCTGACCCAGCTCGCGAAGAAGACCGGCACCACCGTCGCGGACATCAAGCGTCTGACGATCTGGGGCAACCACTCCGCCACCCAGTACCCCGACATCTTCCAGGCCACGGTCGCCGGCAAGAACGCCGCCGAGGTCGTGAACGACGAGAAGTGGCTGGCCGAGGACTTCATCCCGACCGTCGCCAAGCGCGGCGCCGCGATCATCGAGGCCCGTGGCGCGTCCTCCGCGGCCTCCGCCGCCAACGCCGCCATCGACCACGTGCACACGTGGGTCAACGGCACGGCCGACGGCGACTGGACCTCCATGGGCATCCCGTCGGACGGCTCCTACGGCGTCCCGGAGGGCCTGATCTCCTCCTTCCCCGTCACCACCAAGGACGGCAAGTACGAGATCGTCCAGGGCCTGGACATCAACGAGTTCTCGCGTGCCCGCATCGACGCCTCCGTCAAGGAGCTCGAGGAGGAGCGCGAGGCCGTCCGCGCCCTCGGCCTCATCTGAGCCGTCCTCGGCCGACCGCGCCTTCGCGGTTCTGTCACGACCTCGCACAGGCCCTGTTCCGGTTACGACCGGAACGGGGCCTGTGGCCGTTTTCGCCGCTACCGTCGCAAGTGGTGGCCAACAGGGCGTTCGGGGGGTCCGCGATGGACGCATTCGGATGGGACGGCTCCGGCCCGGCGCGCGAGCCGGGTGCCGGGCGTGAGACCGGCTTCGGCCATGGGCAGAGTTCAGGGCGTGAGCCGAGCCCGGGGCGCGAGCCCGGTTCCGGGCACGAGCCGAGCTCGGGGCACGAGTCGAGTTCGGGCCGTGAGCCCGGCTCCGGGTACGAGTCGGGCGGGGAGGGCTCCGCGCCGCCGTGGGCGTCCGCCGAGACCCGGACCGGCACGGCGCTGCCACCGCCGTGGACACCCCCGCCGGACCACCCCGTGACTCCCCTCCCGCCGCCCTGGACGCCCGCCGCCGGTCATCCCCGGGCTCCCGCTCCTGCCTCCGCCCCCGTCCGTGCCCGGGTGGCGCGACTGCTGCTCGTGATCACCGCCACGGTCGTCCTCGGCGCGGGCGTCGGGACCGGGCTCTGGTACCTCACCCGCGATCCCGCCACCCGGCCCGGGGCGGTCCCGACCGTCGCCGCCCCGGCCGCCGGGGGCACCTCGGCCACCGACGACACGGCCGCCTCCGCGGACACCGCGACCACCCCGGCCACCGACGCCGACGCGACCTCGGTGCCGCCCGCGGACACGGCACCGGCGAAGTCGCCCGCCGCGCCGACCGGGCCGGCCGCCCCGGGCTACGGCACGGTCCGTGACCCGGTCGGTTACTCCGTGACCGTCCCCGAGGGCTGGAGCCGCAGGCAGAAGCAGGGCGAGCTGGCCCCGGTCGTCTCCTACGACTCCCCGGCCGACGGCCGCCGGCTTCAGATCTTCGCGCTCGCCGAGAGCACCCCGGCCGAGTCGCTGGACCTCGCCGAGCACGACCCCGGTTACGGCTTCGCCCGCCAGCCCGGCTACCGGGTCCTCGACCGCCGGTCCGACACCGCGTGGTCCGAGCTGACCTACCGCTACGACGACGCGGACGGCGGCCCCCGCCAGGTGATCGACCACCGCTTCCGGGCCGCCGACGGCACGCTCTACGCGATCCGCTCCAGCGGCCCCGAGAACCTTGCCGCCGGCCTGGTCCGCGTCCCGCTCACCACGGCCGTGGCGTCCTTCTGCCCGGTGGGCGCGCGGTGCGGCTGAGCCAGGCCGCCCGCCGCCTCACGCGGTTCACTCCAGGCCGCGCTTGCCCGGCGCCCAGAACGGCTTGGTGAGCACGGAGCGCCGGTCCCAGCCGGCCTCCCGCAGCACCTGCCGCACCCGCTGCACGGTCCGCGCCTCCCCCGCGACATACGCCACCCCGCCCGGTTCGGGCGCCAACTCCCGTACGGCGTCGGGGAGTGCGACGGTGCCCCGGACCAGCCAGCCGATCCGCTCGCCGTGCGCGAGCGGCAGCCGGTCGGCGGCCGACCCGGTCTCCACGCGGCCGGAGACCCGGGCCGTCGCGGGCAGTGCGGCGAGCATCGCGCCGAACGCGACGGCGGCGGTCTCGTCCCCGGCGAACACATGGTGGGTGGCGTCGGGGGGCACCGTGAACGACCCTTCGGGCCTGCTCAGCCGGACCTCGTCGCCCACCGCCGCGGCCCGTGCCCACAGCGCCCCAGGCCCGGCGCCGGGGTGGTCGAGCACGCACAACTCCAGGGCGCCTTCGGGGTCGTAGCGCCAGACCGAGTACGTTCGGCGGGTCAGCCCGCTGGTGACGTGCACCCGCACCTGCTGCCCGGGGCGCACGTCGAGCCCCGCGAGGGCGTGGCCCTCCAGGCGCAGGCGGCGCATCCGGGCCGCGACGGGTTCGGCCTCGGTGACCGTGGCGCGCAGCGTCAGCAGGTCGAGTACCGGATCCAGAAGTGCGGGCATGACCGCTCCTTGCCGTTCAGTGGTGGGGGTGCGTGGGGCGCGCGGGTGGCGAAGTCGGCAGGGGGGTGCGGGAGTTGCGCCATGCTATCTGACGGAACGCGATAGTACGCGTTCCGTTCCTGACGCGACAGTACGCGTCTTTCCGCCGCCGTACCCGGCGATCACGAGGGCCGTCGCCGCCGACATCAGCAGCGCGACCGTGCGCAGCGCCGGGACCATGCCGTGGGTGAGGCCGGGGTGGGAGGAGAGGATCGTGCCGGTGACCGCGACGCCGAGGGCCGCGCCGATCTCGCGGGCCGAGGTGCCGAGCCCCGAGTCGAGCCCGGCCTGGTGGGCGGGGAGCGAGGAGACGACGCCCAGGGTCAGCGCGGGCATCGACAGACCGGTGCCCGCCGAGATCACCAGCAGCCAGGCCAAGTCGACGCGCCGTTCCTGCGCGAGGGCACCGCCGACCTGGAGGTCGGGGTGATCGACGCGGCCTCCCGCGACGTGCACACCGAAATCCTGCACGAGGACCGCATGGTGGGCGTGGCGCGCGCCGGACACCCGCTGCTGGACGGCGAGTTGACGCCCGAGCGGTTCGCCGCCGCCGATCACCTCATCGTGTCCCGGCGCGGCAGGCTGCACGGCCCCGTCGACACCGCGCTCGCCGAACTCGGCCTCGGCCGACGGGTGGTGGGCACCGTCGGTACCTTCCCCGCCTCGCTGTTCGTGGTCTGCGACACCGACCTCGTGGGACTGATCAGCTCCTGGGGCCTGTCGCTCGCGGCCACCCTGGGCCTCGCCGTCTTCGAGGTCCCGCTCGGCCTGCGCCCGCTGCGCCTGGGCATCGCCTGGCACCCCCGGCGCGACGCCGACCCGGCCCACGCCTGGCTGCGCGGCGCGGTCAAGGACATCCTGGCCGACCGGTCGGCCGCGGCAGCAGCTCTTCGGTGATCTCCACGTCGGCCGACACGGGCACGTCCACGGCCCGGCAGATCCGCGCCACCGCGGCGAACATCTCGTCGGCCGGGGTCTGCCCGTCGACGTGCCCGAGCGCGGCCGCGACGCCCGCGCTCCGGGTGGCCGGC
>NZ_JBEOWS010000380.1:0-8881 GCF_040296125.1 Streptomyces sp. NPDC002265
GCAGCGCGTACGCCTCCGGGGCGCCGACACCCCAGGACGCCAGCCGTACCCAGGCGGCCAGGACGAACAGGGCCGCCGCGGCGTGGCCCACGGGCCGGCGGTCGGCGCGGACCGCCGTGGCCGCGGCGATCACACCGGTCAGCGCCAGCACCAGGGCCAGGAACGCCGGCTCGGTGAGGGCCAGGCCCACGGCCAGGAGTGCGGCGGCGGCGCCGGTGACCTCGACCGGCACCCTCGCCCCGGACGCACCGGGCCGGACGGCGAGCAGGGCGGCGAGCCCGGCCGCGGCCACCGGGACCACGAGGACCAGCAGGGCCGTGTACCGCGTCGGCCAGCCCGCCGCGGCGCCGGTCGCGCAGGCCAGCGCGGCCGCATGGACGAGCGCCGCCGGAGCGGTGACCGCGGTCGCCTCCCGGCGCCCCGAGGCCGCCGCGAACAGCACGGTCAGTACGGACAGCACGGCCAGCGTCGCGGTCTCGGTGGCGAGGGCGAGGAAGGCCAGCGAGAGCGAACCGGCCACGGCGAGGACGGTGACGGTCAGCCGCGGCAGCGGGTGCAGACGGCCGCCGGCCACGGCCGCCAGCGCTGCCGCCGTGACGGCACCCTGCGCCCACAGACCGGCGGCGTACGGGAGCGCGAGGACCGCGGGCAGGGCGAAGGCCGCACCCCAGGCCAGGACCAGCGCGCCGGCCAGGGCGCGCGGGCGCCGGACCTCGTCCCGCACCAGCACCACCAGCACGACGGCGACCAGCGCCGGGGCGATCAGCAACTGCGGAGCGTGCGCGGGCCACGGCAGGTACGCCGTCACCGCGGCACGGGCGTCCGCCGGGGCGCCCGACCAGGCCCGCCCCGCCCGGCCGAGCGGACCCGCCGACGCGACGGCGAGGAGCGGCAGCGCCGCGGCGAGCGCCACCAGCTGCACGGCGCCGGAGGCCCGCAGCAGGCCGACGCGCACGGGCTCGGGGAGGCGGCCGCGCGGCACCGCAAGCAGCACGACACCGCAGACCAGACAGGCGGGCACGGTCCAGCCGTCGGGCAGCAGCGTCCGCAGCAGGCCACCGCCTGCCGCCACCGCCAGCAGCCCGCCGACCGGCGCGGTCACGAGCGCGGCCGACGGCGGGCGCGCCGTCCAGGCGGCCCCCAGCGCGATCGCCGCGGCGAGGCAGAGGAGCGCCGCCGCACGGGCGGCGGCGCCCGGACCGGTGGCCGTCCACGACAGCCAGCCGGCCGCCGACGCCCCCCAGGCGCCCAGGCCGCACGCGCCGCCGGCGGCGACGTACCGCACGGGCCGGGTGGCCGCCCGCAGCGCCACGACCGTGTCCGCCCCGGCCGTCACCAGGAGCGCGGCCGTCACCCCGTACGCTCCCGCGTCGACGGCGATCGCGCCCAGCAACAGCGGGAGTTGGGCCGCGGCCAGGGCGGCGGGCAGCGGCAGGCGCAGGGCGTCCAGGGCCCGGCCGTACCCCGCCCAGAGCCCGGCCAGCACCGCCGTCGCGATGGCCGCGTACGCCGTGCCGTCGACCGCCGTGAGACCGGCCTCGTGCAGCGCGTACGCGTCGAGCGCGGTCAGTGCCGTCCCCAGGCCCGCGACGGACTCGGCCGTCGAGCGCAGACCGCGCCGCAGCAGTGCCACCGGCGCCGCCAGCACGGCCAGCGTGAGCGCGCCCAGCACCGCGCACCGCCCGGTCATCCCCAGGTGCCCCCAGCTGACCAGGGTGAACACCATCGCCGCCAGGGTGAGCAGCACACCGCCGAGCAGCAGCAGCGCGTTCTGCACCCCGGGGGCGGAGGCCTCGGGCCGGGGCGGAGCCGCCGGCGGCCCCCATGCGGGCTGCGGCGACCGCAGGCCGGGCCGCGGGGCGTCCGGTTGCGGATCCGGTCGCAGGACGGTCAGCAGCCAGGCGCGGCGGGCCAGCAGCTGGGCCCGGCGGGCGTCGAGCCGCCACAGCTCGGCGTCGATGAGCCGCAACTCCTCGGCGGGCGGCGGAACATGTGTCATGTCCGCGAGTGTGGCCCGGGTCACGGCGTACGGCATGAGCGTGGGTACTCAGGGCGTACTCAGATCCCGGGAGAAACCGCCGGGGGCCGGGCAGACTCCGGACATGGACTGGACCCACTACCGCTTCCGCAGCCGCTGGACGCTGCCCGCGCCGCCCGCGACCGTCTACGCGGCGCTGGAGCGGGCCGACGACTACCCCCGCTGGTGGCCGCAGGTCCGGGAGGTGACCCGGCTCGACGACATCACCGGAGTCATCCGCATCCGCTCGCTCCTGCCGTACGACATGACGTTCACGGCGCGCGAGGTGCGGCGCGACCCGGCGGCCGGTGTCCTGGAGATCGCGATGTCCGGCGACATCGAGGGCTGGGCGCGCTGGACGGTCACCGCGCACGGCGACGGCACCCTCGCGCACTACACGCAGGAGGTGGCGGTGAACAAGCCGCTGCTCAGGCGGTTCGCCGTGCCGGGACGGCCTGTCTTCCGCGCCAACCACCGGCTGATGATGCGCGCCGGACGGCGTGGACTGGCCGCCCGGCTGCGCGCGGTTTGAACGAAGCCCGCAGTGCCCTGTATGGTTCAGTCCGTTCCCGGGCGATTAGCTCAGTGGGAGAGCGCTTCGTTCACACCGAAGAGGTCACTGGTTCGAACCCAGTATCGCCCACCGGGAAGGGCCGGTCCGTATCCGTACGGACCGGCCCTTTTGCATGCCGTCCCGGTGTCGCCCGGTTGCGTCCTGCTGCTGTCCGGACGCAGGGTGGCCTGCTCAGGCGGCGGCCGGCAGCTCCGGGCGCAGCGGCCAGGCCTGGTCCACCACCTCCTCCGTGCCGCTGCGCGCGAACCAGGCCTGGAGGCCGCGCGCCTGGGCCGCGTGCCAGCCCGTCTGGAGGGTGTGCAGCTCGGCAGGGGAGAGGCGCTCCAGCCGGGTCGCGAACCGGCGGCCGAGCGCCCGCACGACCTCCAGCGCGGCCAGCGCGTCCTCCGCCGCGTCGTGCGCGCCCTCCAGCGTCACGCCGTAGTGCGCGCACAGGTCGGTGAGTGTGCGGCGGCCCTTTCGGTAGCGGTCCAGATGCTTGTCCAGCACCCGTGGGTCCAGCACCCGCAACGGCGACGCGTCGAACCAGCGGTCCAGCGACGAGGCCCGGTGCCGGCGCAGCTCGCGGTCCAGGAGGGTCAGGTCGAACGGCGCGTTCATCACCACCAACGGGCGCCCCGCGGCAGCCTGTTCGGCCAGCACCTCGGCTATCTCGTACATCACCGGCGCCGGCCAGCGGCCGTTGCGCTGAAGATGATCCTCCGTCAGCCCGTGCACCGCCGTCGCCCCGGCGGGCACCGGCACGCCCGGATTCACCAGCCAGCGGCTCACCCGCGGCCGCATGCCCGGGGCGTCCTGGACGACGAGGGCGGCCGACACTATGCGGTCGGTCTCGACGTCCACGCCCGTTGTCTCGGTGTCGAACGCGGCCAGGGGCCCGTCGTACCAGTACGTCATAGGAACACAACTCCTCGTTCACCCACGGCAGGTGACGCACCTTCTTCTGCCTGTTTGGTGATACCCGGGCCGTTTGCGCCGTACGCCGGAAGGACACAACAGGAGTACGGGTCTTTGCAGTTCAGCGGCCCATCGTGGGCAAACCTCTGGCTTGGAAGGCTGTTGGTCATGGCGATAGCGCAGCCCGAGCGGGGCGGGCTGCTGCCCGAACGGACGGCACCCCATCGCGGCACACTCGCCACCACCGCCTGCATGGAGACATTGCAGGTGGGGTATCTGCACGCGGTCGCGGCGGCCGCGGGATGCTCGTTGTCCCAGCCCTTTCCGGACAACGGCATCGACTGGCACGTCAGTCACAGCGCGCCCGGACACACCGTCGACGACGAGGTGACCATCAAGGTGCAGCTGAAGTGCACCTACCAGATCCGGCCGAACCCACCGGGCCGCTTCTTCTCCTTCACGCTCGACAACGACCACCTGGCGAAGCTCGCCCGCACGCCCGTCTCGGTGCACAAGATCCTGGTCGTGATGCTCGTGCCCAGATCCCAGGACGACTGGCTGCGTGCCAGCCACGACCGCCTGGACCTGCGGCACTGCTGCTATTGGGTCAATCTGGCGGGGGTGCCCGTCACCGGACGGCACCGCACCACCGTGCGGATACCGACCTCACGCATCTTCGACGACCGGGCGCTGTGCGAGATCATGACGCGGGTCGGGACGGGAGGCAGACCATGACGCACCGCCCGCTCGAAGGGACCCTGCGCCCTGTGCGGCCGCATCCCGAGGCCCACTGGGAGAGCCCGCCCGCACCCGGCGAGGTGGACCCGGCCGTGCTCGGCGCCCTGCTGCGCCGGCACGGCTGGCAGCGCCGCGGCGGCGCCCCCGGACGGTACGGGCGCTGGACGCCGCCCGGCCAGGGCGGCGCGGGCACGAGTCTGCTGGTGCCCGAGAGCCGCGCCTTCCCCGACAGCGACGACCTGCTGAGCGAGGCACTCGTCGCGCTCGCCCGCAGCGGTACGCCCTCCGCGCGCGAGGTGCTGGTCGGGCTCACCGTGCCCAGCGACGAGATCCGCTGGTGGCGGGACGTGCCCAGCGGGCCCGCCGGAGCCGCGCCCTGGAGCGTGCAGGAGCAGCTGCGCTCCGGCGCCCGCCAGATGCTGCTGGCCTGCGCGCTCGCCACCCGCGCCCGGGCCGGCTACTACGGTGCCCGGCACCGGCGCTCGGCCGCCGCGCTGCTGGAGAGCGTCCTCGTCGGCTCGGCCGCCGAGGGCGGCAGCCTGACCGCCTTCGTGCCCGTCGCCACCGCCCGCCCGCTCGTCGTCCGGCTGCACCAGGCGCTGTACGCGGCCCGGGAGGCCATCGACTACCAGCGCGCCACCGGCGGGATGGACGCCTTCGACGGAGCCGTCGAGGCGGGCGTCAGCCGTGAGCTCACCGAGGCGCTGATCATCCTGGTGCGCGGTGCCGAGGGCGCCCGGATCGCCGTGGACTGGGCGCCGGCGGCCGGTGTGCCCGAGGACTGCGCGGCCGGGGTGGAACCCGTCGAGTTCTCGCCCGGCGACCTGCCGGTGCTGCGCGAGGCCGGCGCACGCTATCTGCGCGAGGAACCGTCCGTACCGGTGCGGATCACCGGCACCGTGGAGCGGATGCGCAGGTCCGGACCCCGTGGCGAGGGGGCCGTACGGCTGAGGGTGATCGCCGGCGCCGAGGTCCCGCACGTCCGGCTGACCCTGGACGAGGAGGACTACCGCATCGCCGGACAGGCCCATCTGGTCGGGCTGCCGGTGCGGGTGCACGGGAGGCTGGAGAGCCGGGGCGGTTTCCGCAGGCTCACCGGCGCCGGCGGGGTCGTACCGGTCCAGGTGGACGAGGCGGAGCGGGACCGGCTGATGAAGTCGCTCCAGGAGAACCTGGACTTCTTCGAGGAGGCGTGCACGGGCGAGGACCGACCGTAACCGTTTCGCGGTGGGCGGGTCGGGGTCGGTACGATCCCAGTCATGCGCGCGCTCCCGTATGGCGCCGCACCCACCTTCAGTCAGGAGAGACCGGTGTCAGACGTCCGCGTGATCATCCAGCGCGATTCCGAGCGGGAAGAACGCGTGGTGACGACGGGCACTACGGCCGCCGACCTCTTCGCCGGCGAGCGCTCGATCATCGCCGCGCGTGTGGGCGGCGAGCTCAAGGACCTCGCCTACGCGGTCCAGGACGGCGAGACCGTCGAGGGCGTCGAGATCTCCTCCGAGGACGGCCTGAACATCCTGCGCCACTCCACCGCGCACGTGATGGCCCAGGCCGTGCAGGAGCTCTTCCCCGAGGCCAAGCTGGGCATCGGCCCGCCGGTGCGGGACGGCTTCTACTACGACTTCGACGTCGAGAAGCCCTTCACGCCCGAGGACCTCAAGGCCATCGAGAAGAAGATGCAGGAGATCCAGCGCCGCGGGCAGCGCTTCTCCCGCCGTGTCGTCACCGACGAGGACGCCCGCGAGGAGCTCGCGGCCGAGCCGTACAAGCTGGAGCTCATCGGCATCAAGGGTGCCGCCTCCACGGACGACGGCGCGGACGTCGAGGTGGGCGGCGGCGAGCTGACCATCTACGACAACCTCGACGCCAAGACCGGCGAGCTGTGCTGGAAGGACCTCTGCCGCGGTCCCCACCTGCCCACCACCCGCAACATCCCGGCGTTCAAGCTGATGCGCAACGCGGCCGCCTACTGGCGCGGCAGCGAGAAGAACCCCATGCTCCAGCGCATCTACGGCACCGCCTGGCCCTCCAAGGAGGAGCTGAAGGCGCACCTCGACTTCCTCGCCGAGGCCGAGAAGCGCGACCACCGCAAGCTGGGCAACGAGCTGGACCTGTTCTCCATCCCGGAGCAGATCGGCTCCGGCCTCGCCGTCTTCCACCCCAAGGGCGGCATCGTCCGCCGGGTCATGGAGGACTACTCGCGCCGCCGGCACGAGGAGGAGGGCTACGAGTTCGTCTACACCCCGCACGCCACCAAGGGGAAGCTCTTCGAGACCTCGGGCCACCTGGACTGGTACGCCGAGGGCATGTACCCGCCCATGCAGCTCGACGAGGGCGTGGACTACTACCTCAAGCCCATGAACTGCCCGATGCACAACCTGATCTTCGACGCGCGCGGCCGCTCCTACCGCGAACTGCCGCTGCGCCTGTTCGAGTTCGGCACCGTGTACCGGTACGAGAAGTCGGGCGTCGTGCACGGTCTGACCCGGGCCCGCGGCTTCACCCAGGACGACGCGCACATCTACTGCACCCGCGAGCAGATGGCGGACGAGCTCGACAGGACGCTCACCTTCGTCCTGAACCTGCTGCGCGACTACGGCCTGACCGACTTCTACCTGGAGCTGTCCACCAAGGACCCGGAGAAGTTCGTCGGCTCGGACGAGGTCTGGGAGGAGGCCACCGAGACGCTGCGCCAGGTCGCCGAGAAGCAGGGTCTCCCGCTGGTCCCGGACCCGGGCGGCGCCGCGTTCTACGGCCCGAAGATCTCCGTGCAGGCTCGCGACGCCATCGGCCGCACCTGGCAGATGTCGACGGTCCAGCTCGACTTCAACCTGCCCGAGCGCTTCGACCTGGAGTACACCGGTCCCGACGGCGCCAAGCAGCGTCCGGTCATGATCCACCGGGCCCTCTTCGGCTCCATCGAGCGGTTCTTCGCGGTGCTCCTGGAGCACTACGCGGGCGCCTTCCCGGCCTGGCTCGCCCCCGTCCAGGCGGTCGGCATCCCGATCGGCGACGCGCACGTGGAGTACCTGGAGAAGTTCACGGCGGCGGCCAAGGCCAAGGGCCTGCGCGTCGAGGTGGACTCGTCCTCCGACCGCATGCAGAAGAAGATCCGCAACGCCCAGAAGCAGAAGGTGCCCTTCATGGTCATCGCGGGCGACGAGGACATGGCGGCCGGATCGGTCTCCTTCCGCTACCGCGACGGCTCGCAGGAGAACGGCATCCCGTTCGACGAGGCCATCGCGAAGATCGCGAAGGTCGTCGAGGAGCGGGCACAGGTCTGATCCCGCAGACCTCAGGGGCCCCCGGAGCGATCGCCGCTGCGGGGGCCCTCGGTCTCTTCCGGGCGGGCGAACACCTGGAGCAGCCAGGAGGAGAACGAGCCGGTGACCGCGCCGAGGAGCGCCAGACCGCAGGCCATCATGAACACCGCGATCGTCCGCCCCAGCGGTGTCACCGGCGCGACGTCCCCGTAGCCCACGGTCGACAGGGTGGCGGCGGCCCACCAGACCGAGTCGCCGAACGTCTTGATGGTGGCGTCCGGGGCGCCGCGCTCCTGCTGGAGCACGGCGAGCGCGCCCGAGAAGCCGAGCAGCACGGACGACAGGCTCGCGTACGCCATCACCCGCAGGGGCAGCGGGAGCCGCGGCTGCCCGCGCCGACGCTGTACGGCGTCGTACGTCTTGACGACGCGCAGCGGCCGCAGCAGGGGCAGGAGCACGACCATCGTGTCCAGCAGATGCCGGTGCACGAAGCTCAGGCGCTGCCCGCTGATCCGCCAGCGCACCAGGTAGTCGGCGATGAACAGGGCCCAGGTCGCACCGGTCACCGCCAGACAGAGCGCATGCCAGAAATCGGACAGACCCTGGCCCAGCACGTGGACCGCGTACGAGGCCAGGAAGAGCAGCGATGCCAGCGCGAGCGGGAGCTCCGTGCGGTGCTCCCAGCGCAGCATGCGGTCGTCGTCGTCCATCGGGCCAGCTTCGCCCGCGACGCCTTTGCCCGAACCCCGCCGACACGCCGCGAACGGGCGAAGCCATATGCTGCCTTGCATGACGAGTGAGCCGGAACAGCAGATCGGAGTGGGGACGCAGGACGCGTTCCAGCGCCTGTGGACGCCCCACCGGATGGCCTACATCCAGGGGGAGAACAAGCCGACCGGCCCGGGCGCGGAGGACGGCTGCCCCTTCTGCGCGATACCGGCCAAGTCCGACGAGGACGGCCTGGTCGTCAAGCGGGGAGAGCACGTCTACGCGGTGCTGAACCTCTACCCGTACAACGGCGGCCACCTGATGACCGTGCCCTACCGTCATGTCGCCGACTACACGGACCTGACCGGGGCGGAGACCGTCGAGCTCGCCGAGCTGACCAAGCAGGCGATGACGGCGCTGCGTGCCGCGTCCGGCGCACAGGGTTTCAACATCGGCATGAACCAGGGCGCGGTGGCGGGCGCGGGCATCGCCGCCCACCTCCACCAGCACATCGTCCCCCGCTGGGGCGGCGACACGAACTTCATGCCGGTCGTCGGGCACACCCGGGTGCTGCCGCAGCTGCTCGCGGACACCCGCAAGATGCTGGCGGAGGCCTGGCCCACGGCCTGAGGCGACCGCGACCGCGAACCGACACCGCCCTCGTACGGGCCCGGGCGGGCC